>JBJERA010000238.1:0-25821 GCA_051882035.1 Hominimerdicola sp. | reverse complement strand
CTCTCAACTACAAACGGCACAGTCAAGCCCGAAAAGGCTTTTTATATTGACAAAACACATACAACGGTCAAGAGCGCAGGCGGATTGAAGTTTTTAAACATTCCCACTGAAACACCGAAAACTGAAACAGTCATTTTTAAAAAGGGTGATAAAGTCACGATTAAAAACGGCGCAACGAGTTATGACGGCAAAAAACTTTCGTCGTGGGTATATAAAACCACATTCACCGTGTTGAGCGTTTCAAATGACAAAATCACAATAGGACTTGGCGGAAAAGTTACCGCCCGTATGAAATCAAAAGATTTAATTAAGGCGGTGAACTCTAAGTGAAAATTGACATTAAGGTTCTTGCCGAAATTGTATCGGCGTTCCTTGTTGTCGGAAGTGTTTTATTTGCCGTTTTTAAATGGATTATAAAACAAAACGCACAGGACGAAGAAATCGAAAATATAAAAAATGAAAACCGTTTAATTTGCAAAGGTTTATTTGCTTGTCTCGACGGTCTTGAACAGCTTGGTTGTAATCATACCGTACCGAAAACAAAGAAAGAACTTGAAGAATATATCAATGACAAGGCACATAAATAAAGGAGATGATAAACATGCTTGAAAAAATTAAAGCAAACGAACCGTTATACAGAGCATTACGCACTTTTATTCAGACCTTTCTCGGTACATTTGCCTCTGCGCTTGTTGTATCGGGTACTGAAGATTTATCCAAAAAGACAATAATCACACTCGTCGGCTCGGCTCTTGCTTCGGCATTATCCGCAGTTATGAACATTTCAAAAGAGGAAAATCCCGAAAGCGTTGAAGAAGTTGACTAAAAAGGACTGATAAAATGACAAGCGATTTTGTTCCCGTTTTATTTGACACTCCGAATTGTTTTGAGCAAATTGAAATATACTTTGCACATGATATTCATTATGGCTCAGCTCAACATGATGTTCAAAAATGGGAAAAAATCAAACGAGAAATAATGTCACAAGCTAACAGATATGTTATATGTGTGGGCGATTACTGTGAAAATGCTATTATCGGTTCAAAGTCAGACATATATACTCAGGTCTATCCGCCGCACATTCAAAAGGAATGGCTTACACAACAGTTTGACGAATTGAAAAACCGAATAATCGCTGTTGTTCCCGGAAATCACGAAAACAACCGAATAACACGCACTTGTGGTTTATATCCCGTATATGACTGTGCTGTTGCGGTGGGAATACAAAATCGTTATCGTCAGCATTTTACGTTTGTCGATATTGGGGTCGGGAACAATAAGAAAAGAATTAATTCTCAATTCCGTTATTTTGGTTATGTCACGCACAAGCTCAAAGACTGCAAGAATTATTGTGGCTCAGATTTTGTTGAGGGCATAGACTTTTCTGTATTCGGTCACGACCATGCGCCGAAAGACCAGCCGAGGGGCAAGCTTTTTTATGACAATAAAAAGAAAATCGTTGTTCAGAAAGACATTGAAACGATAGATAGCGGCTCATGCATGACATACGGCGGTTATGCGGCTGATAACGGTTACAGACCTAACAGCACTAAAACATATAAGCTCGTTTGTAGCGGGAAAGAAAAAAAGATAACCTCAGTCGGTTATCACTTGTAAAAAAACAAATAAAAATAAAATATCGGAAGTTAAAAGGATATTATTTTTTCAAGGAGAAAAAAGATGTCAAATATTTCAACTTCCGAACTATCGCATTTAATTGATGAATGGATTTTTAACGAAAAATATCGGTTCATTGTAAAGCGAAAGTTAATTGACAAAATAACCTTTGAAGCATTAGCCGAAGAGGTTGATATGTCGGTCAGACAAGTTAAAAATATTGTGTATAAGTGTAAAGAGATAATTGATTTACACGAAAACGAAAAGCCTACAGATTAATTTCTGTGGGCTTTATTTTTTTTGCCCTAAAATTGCCCGATAATAGCCCTTTAATTTCATTTTTATTTTACCTATATAATTATACAATTTATATAGAAAAACAGGACAGAGGGTGAATATCGTGTGTTTTGTAGAACATAATGCAAACCCGTACGGCAAGCGTGTTGATGATTGTGTTATTCGTGCTCTATCAAAGGCATTAAATAAGCCGTGGGAGTGCGTACATATAGATGTTGATTTAACAGCAATAAGTTTTGGCGATATGCCGCACGCTAATTCAGTATGGGGCAAATATTTATATGATTTAGGTTTTCAACGAGATGTAATGTCAAATTCATGTCCTGCGTGTTATACGGTCAAAGACTTTTGCGAACAGCACCCGAACGGCACATACATTCTTGCTCTTGACAGTCATGTTGTCGCTGTCGTTGACGGCAAATATTACGACACATGGGATTGTGGTGACAAGATTATTTTATATTACTGGACTAAGAAAGAAGAGGGTTAATCAATGGCTTTTGGAAATTATTACGGCTCAACAATTTCACCTTATCAAGCGTATTATCAACCACAAATTACACCTCAACCGATGATAAGTATGCCTATGCAGGGCGATACGACAAACGCAAACGCATACACACAACCACAACAGCAGAGGCAGAATTATCAGCAAAATAACGCGCAAATTCAAACAACTGTGTTATGGGTTAATGACGAAACTGAAGCGCAAAACGCATTTGTTTTGGCGAACAACACCGTTTTAATCATGCAAAAGGATATGTCAAAATTCTACATTAAATCCGCTGACAGCCTCGGTAGAACTTCACTTGACGAGTATAACTGTTCAAAGGCGAATAACAACGCTGAAAATGCGCCGAAAACGGCTGAAAAACAGGCGGACAGCTTTGACCTTAGCAAGTTTATCACCCGTGAAGAAGTCGCTGAAATGATACCAAAAAACGAAGATTATGTTACACATAACGAGCTTAAACAAGCGATTGAAAAAATCACAACAACCGTTAAGAAAACTACGGCTAAAAAGGAGAATTAAACATGAAGTCAATTTTACAACCGAATAATGAGGTTATGTCTTTCCCTCAATTTATGAACTATATGAAAGGTAAAAATCCGAGAGAAATATTAAATTCGCTTGTTTCGAGCGGAAAAATATCTCAGCAGGATTTGAATTTTGCTCAACAGAAAGCGAATGACCTGAAAGACCAATTCGAAGAATTTCGCTCAATGTTTGGCTTTTAAATAACAAATAAGTCGGTGCGCACGATTTATAAATATTTATTAAAGGAGAACACAAATAATGACAGACACAAACTATTCATTATCTGACATTGCAACGGCTACAGGTTGCAGAAATAACAATGCAACCGGCTGGGGTAATGGCGGCTGGGGCGAGTGGATACTCGTTTTCCTTATCTTCGCTATATTCGGTCGTGGCTTTGGCGGCTTTGGCGGCTTCGGCGGAGCGGGTGGAACTGCTGCCGGATATACCTTAGCAAATGACTTTTCTGTTCTTTCACGACAGATTTCAGACAGTACGGCAATGACCGAGCGCAAACTTGACGGCATTAATAACGGCATTTGTTCGCTGGGGTATGACCAGCTTGCGCAGATGAATGTAATCAATCAGAATGTTTCAAACACCGGGTTCAACCTTGCGAACGCTATTCAGCAGAACGGGTATGAAACGAGACTTGCAACACAGACTCTCGGCTCTCAGCTTGCTTCATGTTGTTGCGATATTCGTGAGGGTATTTCAGGGGTTAATTATAACCTTGCTACACAGGCTAACGGTCTCAGCAGAGAGATTGAGCGTGGTTTTGCTAACACAAATTATTCAATGGCAACGCAGAACTGCTCAACGCTTCAGGCGATTGATAAGGTCGGCGACAGAATAATTGATTATCTTGCAAACGATAAGGCACAGGCTCTCCGTGACGAAAATCAGGCTCTCAGGCTTGCGGCTTCACAGTCAGCACAGAACTCTTATCTGATTTCACAGCTCAAACCGCCTTGCCCGATACCCGCATATATCACATGTAATCCTAATGCTCCTGTAGCTTATAACACAGGTTGTTGCGGTTGTCAGTGCTGATAACGATAGGGGGTTCGGTCGATTATGGCTTGTAAGAACATTTGTAAGTTGTGCAAAAGACTGATTATTTCATCATCGGTAACATATGCTTCGGGCGTTTTGACGGTCAACATTCCCGAGGGTTGTTATCAGAATTGCGAAAAATATTGCTTAGTTATTGCACAGACAATTCCCGACACCGCTATCATTAATGCACCCGTTGTTATTACGATAGGTACAGGCACAACAACATTTCCTTTAACAACTCCGTGTTGTAATCCTGTTGTTGCTTGTCAGCTCAGAACACGCACAAAATATTCAACAATTGTTCATACCACTGCGAACGGTGGTACATTCAGACTTTTGTCTATGCCGTGTTGTTGCCCAAATAACAACTTGACATCTATCAGCGAGACTACATGAAAGGAGACGCTAATCGGTGAAAAAGATACTTAACGAACTTAAAGATAATCTGAGTAAAGAGCTTAGCAAATACGCAGAAAAACGAACCATGACGGCGAGTGACCTTGATGTTGTTCATAAGCTGACCTCAACCATTAAGAACATCGAAAAGATTGAAATGTTCATTGACGGTGAATATGACGATTATGATGACGGCGGGTCCTATGCCGGGCGCAGACGCAGGGGCGAGCACTATGTCAGAGGTCATTATTCAATGATGGACGATGACGGATATAGCGAACGCAGAAGATACTCACGAGATGACGGCTATTCAATGCATCACGCTAAAGATGAGCTTATGCATAAACTTGGCGGAATGATGGAAATAGCTGACGAACATCAGAGAGATATTCTTAAAAACGCTATGCGTGAACTTGAAAAGTAATTTTTAAAAATTGGCAGGGGAAAAATCCTCTGCCTTTTTGTTTGTTGAGAAAAGCGGATTAGTCACTTGTTAGTCACTTTTATATGGAAAACGATAATTAAAAATCCCCGAAAGCCTTTATTTTTCAAGGCAAGTCGGGGATTTAAAATTGGTGGAGACTACTGGGCTCGAACCATTTAGACAAGAATTTGCATAGTTTATCATAATGTCCTAAAACGCTTTATTTTTCAAGGGATTTTAATAGTTTTAGGGATTATAAATTATCATAAAATAACATAGTTTTGCGTGCTTTATTAGTCACTAAGTTAGTCACCTGTTAGACATTTTAGTTACTAAGGTTTATCCAATATCTAATAACAGTATTTGAGATTCACGCTCAATTTCTTCTGTGTGATGAGTATATATCTTTAGTGTTGTATCAAGGTTTTCATGACCCTCAATTTTTTGAATTGCCGTCAATGGGATTTTTTTCTCAATAAGCATACAACAGTGATTATGTCTTATATAGTGTTCGGTTATATCAGTATCGTTACCGAGCGCAAAATGAATAAAGCTGTGCCACTTATTTCTATGCTCAGTAAATCCGATAGCTTCGCCTTTTGAATTTTTAAAAATCAAACCGTCGGGCAGATTTTCAAAATCAATATATTCTCTTGCTTTTATTGGAATTGGAATATCTCTTATTCCGGCTTTTGTTTTTGGCGGTGCAACTTTAGGTTTATTATTATTTATAAACAAATGTTGCTTGTTTACTGATATATAATTTTCATGAATATCATCTTTTGTTAAAGCTAAACATTCACCTTTTCGCAAACCGAAAAAATATAAAAATGCCGCATACATCCCATATGGGTGAACCTTGCACGCTTCAAGGTATTCTTTTCTTTCCGCCTCTGTTAAAGGTCGTCTTGTCTTTATTTCTTTGCCCCTTGCTTGTAATTTTTCTGCGGGATTATTTAATATTATCTTGTTTATTTTTGCGGTCTCAAAAAGCGAATAAAGCACGCTCCTAACGCTTCTGACAGTCTTAATAGAATAGCTATCTGACATATCTGATAAAATTTGTCGGCAGTGAACTTCTCTGACTTGCGATACTTTCATGTTACCGATTTTTTCTTTGATATATAGCTCATACATTTGTTTATAAAACGCTTGTGTTTTTTCTCGACAATCAGATTTGTATGCGTTAAACCATTCGTTATACCACTGTTCAACAGTTATTGTTGACGGTTCGATTTGAAAAGCCTTGTTCTCGTTGTATTCTTTTACCTTTTCATCAACCTTAGAAATAGTTTTCCCTCTTATTTTTTTATATTTCGGCTTTCCGTTCGGGAGATATTCCCCTGTGTTTATATAAGTATAATAATATGTACCGTCGTTTTGGTATTTTGCTTTTGGCATTTTCTCACCTTATTTTTTAAAAATTTTCTTAAAGTATTGCGATTTTTTAAAATTTCATTATAATAGTATTAAAGAGGTAAAGACACTTTAATTTGATTTTTTCCATGATATTTTCCTTTCATATCGTTTTCATTTTCATGACCTCCTATAAAGGATAAGCAGAGTGACAGCACACACTCTGCTTTTTCCTTTTTAATCAGCAAATTCAATTCCTGAAAGTTTATATTTTTTCTTTAAATTTCGACCTTATTTTTTAGCCTATTTGTATAAAATAGTCTTGACAAAATTTTTTGATTGGTTTACAATGTCAAGGCATTAGAACATTTGTTCTATTAATACATAAAGGAGAAAATAAAATGGGTACTAAAAAGACAAAAGAAGAATTACAGATTGAATTAATTAAAATTATTACTCAATTAAATGCTGAAAATAAAGAAAAGGTTATTGATTTTGCTCAGCGTTTAAAAGAAGCTGAGCATAGTCTATTAACTTAGCAAGGCTTTCTTCAGATAATGACTTAATTAACTTAATAGCTTCATCACTCAAAGGGTCGCTCTCGGGCGGCTCTTTTTCTTTTGTAAAAAATGAAACAGGCAAATTGAAATAATTGGCAATATCTACAAGTACGGAAACTTTCGGCTCTGTTCCGTTTTTCTTCCAATAACTTAGCGTGCTTTTATTTATTCCTAATTCGTTAGCAACTGTTGTTGGTTTTTTCCCTATTTTTCCGCACTGTTCTTTGAAAATGTCATAAAACACAAAAACACCCCTTTTGATTTGGTAAAAATACACAAAGTTTAAAAAAGTGAACTTTTCTATTGACAAGTCCAAAAAACTGAACTATAATACAAATAGTTGAGTTTTTTAAACTAACAACACTAAAGCAGACCTAACAAATTAAAGCTGCTAAGTCATGTGTATTTATATGTTTGGCGACTACATAATATCACTAAAGTTTAAGAAAATCAACTATTTTTTAAAAAAGGAGGTGTTTTTTTGACTGACTGGATTGCAAAGGCTGTTGGTTTAATGCACATAAACCATATAAAAAATATAGATGTTGCCGAGCATTTAAACTATAAGCCCGAATACATTTCGATGATTTTGAACGAGAAGAAAAAGCCTAAAAATGCTGAAAAGATGATAATGACGGCAATTAATGAAATCATCGAGGAAAGAACACAAAGTCATTATTAAATATTATGGGAGGTCTGACAATGAGCGAAAGGGTGTTTATCGAACCGTTGTACTTGTCTGTTAAAACGGCGGCGGTCAGATATTCAGTGAGTGAAACAACTATAAGAGAGCTGATTGCTTTACCCGATAAGCCGAAAATCAAGCGGCTCGGAAAAAAGGTTTTGGTTCTCACAAAAGATTTTGACCGCTTCTTTGCGGAACATTTAACTTAACAAGAAATGAGGAGGCAGACGAAAATGACTAAAAAGCTCTATAACGCACGATTATACGACCCACGCACAGGAAAGATAATTTATGTCAACTCTAACAACAAAAACAACGCTGTAGATGAAATCAATAGTTATCTTTATCTCGGCTGCAAAATCAGCTGGTGCGATTTTAGTTTTTAAATGAAAGGAATGATGAAAATGACACAAGAGGAATATCGAATTTTTAAAACTTTACCGAAGTCACTAAAAGACTTAATAAGCATCGGTGAGCTTGAAGTTGACTTATACGAGTTTGAAAACAGGCTCAAAGAAAAAGGCGTTTTCACTGATGAGAAGGTCAGAGAGCATCAGAACTCGGCTTTGATTGACATGAAAAATCGTAAACACGATATGATTAGAACTTTTCTTAATTTGAAAACTTCAAACGGAACTATTCAGAAAAAATCCATGTTCAAGAAATTATAAAGGGGGATAATTAACATGAAAAGATATATAATTAAAGTTTGTGCTATTTTAATGGCACTTTGCGGTTTTGTAACATTTTTCGTAGCAATAGCCGCTTGTGAAAGCGACGCAATAACAGTCGGTCAGTGTGTATTACGAGGGCTTTGTTCTCTCTTAATGATATTTTGTGCAATTCTTTCGGCAGTTATAGACGCTCTTATAAGCGATAACAAAGAGCTTATTGAAGAAAACAAAATGCTTGAGACAAAGAACCTTGCGTTGTTAAACCGTTTGCCGAAAATTGATAACGAAGAAATGGAATATAAAAACCATATTCACACACCAATAAGCGAAAAAGAATATGACATATTACCGTGTAACACTCCCGAGTGCTTACATAACGACAACGGTTATTGTGTGAATAAAGATGTTAAATTCAACGATGAAAATATGTGCATTTCGGCAATATTTGAGAGGGACAAAAGCAAATGATTATTTTTAAAAGAAAACGAATTAAACTGTCAAAAATCACAATTCCAAAACATTTTGAAGAAACTCCGCCTAAGCCTGAAAAGCTGATAAAAAAGACAATTAACTATTTAAAAACAAACAATTTATCTCCGATTTATATTTGCAGCAAAAACAACACGCTCGTTGACGGATATTGTTCTTATCTAATCAGAAAGGCTTGCGGCGAGGAAAAAGTTAAGATTGTTTATGTTGATGAGAGAAAATCAAATGGATAAAGAAAAAATTGCATTTGAACGACTTCGTCAAGGTGAGTTGTTATCACATCGTTATTACAATAAACCCTTGATGATTGCTTATTCAGGCGGTAAAGATAGTGATGTTCTTGTTGAATTGGCTATCCGTTCTGGTATTGATTTTGAAGTTGTTCACTCACACACAACGGCTGATGCCCCTGAAACAGTCAGATATATAAGAAAAAGGTTTTCTGAACTTGAAGACAAAGGTGTTAAATGTTCTATAGAATATCCTAAATATAAAGGTTCTCCTGTTTCTATGTGGTCTTTAATCCCTTTAAAAGGTATTCCACCTACAAGATTAATTCGCTATTGTTGTGAAGTGTTGAAAGAAACATCTGGTAATAATCGTGTGATTTCTACTGGCGTTCGGTGGAGCGAAAGCAAGAAGAGGGCTTCAAGAGGTAAGTTTGAAGCAATAAACAAAAATAAGGAAAAACACATTATCTTAATGGACGAAAATACGGAAGATAGACGTTTTATTGAAAGATGTCAACTTAAATCAAAAATTAGTATTAATCCGATTATTGATTGGACTAAGACTGATGTTTGGGATTATCTCCATGATTGTGGTTGTCAATCAAATCCTTTGTATCAATGTGGTTTTAATCGTGTTGGTTGTGTCGGTTGTCCTATGGCTGGCAAAAATGGCAGGTGGAAAGAGTTTAATTATTTTCCTAAATATAAAAACATGTACATTAAATCATTCGACAAAATGTTGTACAATTTGTCTTTAAAGAAAAAATCATTTCCTTTTGATTTTAAAAATGGTTATGATGTTTTCCTGTGGTGGATGGAAGAAAATCCTGAACAAGCAAATTTTGAGGGATACTTTGACATATGACGAAAAAATTCTACGGAACTATTGAAGTTACTCCAAAATCGACACAGTTTAAGCCATTTCGTGTTACGTCTGAGTTTGAATATGATGAACATTTTGATGCGTGGCACGGTAATAACAATTATTATTTGCTTGAACAAACAAGGATTATTGAGGTAATAAAGGAAATTAATAACAATGAAAGCGAATTATAAAAAACAGCAAATTGACAGTCTGCTTAAGTCAAAAGAGGGCAAACAAGCGATTATTGACGAATGTCTCAAGGTATGTGAAAGTTATGAAGTATTATTTTTATATGCTATGAACCACGACGAAAAAGACCCGTTCGGGAAGAAAAGATTGTCGAGGGTTTATAAGAAAATGGTTGAAGCGAGAAAAACACTTTCAGACTTTTATTCTTCAGACCTGAACAACGATGAAAGAATTGATTTGTTTGCGATGAAAGAGGAGCTTAAAAGAAAAGGAATTGCACCCGAACAGTTGGAGGGAGGCTGATGCTGCTTGAATGAAAATGAAACACACAAGAAGAAAGTTAAAATAGAGATTTTCAATGATAATTTTCAGAATTTCAAAAGGTACGGAATACCGAAAGCACAGCTTGTTATTGCCGACATTCCATATAACATAGGTAATAACTTCTATGGTTCGAATCCGATGTGGTATAACGGTGGCGACAACAAAAATGGTGAAAGTAAGTTTGCAGGAAAAGCGGCGTTTAACAGTGATTTTTCTTTTAATATAGCCGAATATTTTCATTTTTGCAATAGGCTTTTGAAGCCTGAACCGAAGAACAGCGGCGCAAGAGGGCGGTCGAGTGAAGCACCTTGCATGATTGTTTTCTGTTCGTTTGAACAACAACAAACCGTTATCAAATATGCCGAAAAATACGGATTTATGCACTATATTCCGCTTGTGTTTATTAAGAATTATTCTCCGCACTGGTTTGAGTGGAGAAGAGACGGGAAAGATATTCCAAAAATACACCCGTCGCAAAAGCCGGTTGCGGTGTTAAAGAAACTTATAGAAATATTCACTGACGAGGGCGACACTGTTATAGACCCTTGTTGCGGAAGCGGTTCAACACTCAGAGCTTGCAAAGAACTTAATAGAAGTTGTTACGGGTTTGAGATTTCACGAGATTTTTACAAAAAAGCAAAAGAAGAAATGCTAAACATTGAAACGGCTGAAAATCAAGTGAAGTCAAACGGTTATCAAATGAGTTTATTCTCATAAAAGGTGGTTTAAAAATGAGACGAAAAAGATATGGAAAAAGGAAGCCCCTCCCCGTTGAAAAGGCACGGGGCGAGTTTATGAAGGCTGTTTGCGTTCCGAGAGGTAGAAAACCCTGTCGTGATTGTATGTTTTGCGGTGCAAAGGTTTGTATCAGCGAGACCGCAACGGCTACAGATTATAGGCAGGCGATTAAAGATTATCAACGAAAGGAGAATAACAGTGTATAAATGTGATACGTGCGGCAAAGTTGTTGACGAATTACCCGTTATTACCGAGAAATATCCATGCGGCGACGGGTTTGTCAATCGCAAGGTCACTGACGACGATTGCGAATGCGGAGGAATACTTGAAGAAGCGTTTACATGCAAAACATGCGATGAAGTCAAAATTTGTTCTGAAAACGCAGATAACTATAACGAGGTTTGTGATGAGTGCTTGAAAGATTTATCAAGAAACATGGATGTTGTAAGAAAAGCATTTACGAACAAAGACGGCGGTTCGGACGAGCTTATTGAATATCTTATAGGTATTGAACATAAGACCGTCAGTGAAGTCTTATGGGAATACATAGAAAGACAAATGTCGGCAGCGTTTTTCATCAAAAGGCAAATAATAGAGCGTGCTTCTGCTTATGTCGAATACGACCTGAGCGATTTTGCCGAGAGATTAAAATCAAGAGGAATTATCAAATGAGCGAAATGTCAAAAGAGGATTTAGATTTTCTTATCAACAAATTGTTTGACGAGGAATTAATGAAAGGCATCAATAAAAAGGAGGTTTTGAAGAATGCCGAGAAAAGAAGAAGGAATAACGCACTATACGAAGCGATGTGCAACAGTCATAGTGGGTTTCCCGAACGGTGAAGAGATATGCGCTAACTGTGAATACTGCTGGGAGGAAAAGGGCTATATAAAGCGTTGTCGGTGTAGATTGCTACACGATGACATTATCCCGATAGACTATGTGAGCATTGCAAGGTTACCGCATTGCCCGTTAATTGAGGAGGTGTTTGAATGAGATTATGGCACTATAGTTTGTTGCCTTATTTGCCTGATAAACAGTTTAAAGGTCAGCTCCGTGAATTAAAGCTGATAATGAAAGACCTTGACACAAAAGGCAAAACAAACCATTTGTTGATTAATAAAGCCATGGATTATTCGAGAGAAGAACTTAATTTTTATGCCGCATTATATAGCGCAGAATATTTTCACAGATACGGGAAAGTGTGCAATTTGTCAATAAAACCTTATGACTTTAATAACAAAAAAGGTTGTTTTTCGGATTGGCACGATAAAGATTATCTCCGTGTGTGCATGGCGAATTTATTTGAAAAGTGGTATTACGGCAGAGGACAAAACCGAATAACAGATGAAGAATTTTGGGTATTGCTTGACGGATATAAGAATATTACAGGTGAAGAATATCACATATAAGGAGGCAAACAATGAAAATTCTTAAACAAGGCAATTATAAGCCTACAGAATATCTGTTTAACTGTAAGCGTTGCGGGTGCGTGTTTACAGAAGAAGAAAATAACGCTGATATGATAGGCTTGTTTTCCTATAACGAATATTCTTTTTCTTGTGACTGCCTGTGTTGTGAATGCTCATGCACAAGTGACACAATTTATACTGAGGAAAAGGACGGTGATGAAAATGAATGAGTATTTATTCAGGGGTAAAAGAAAGGATAACGGCAAGTGGGTGTACGGCGGTGTTTATTGTCAGAAATCAGATGAAGTCAAAGAAGAAGCAATATATATTATCGGCGGTTCACTTAATTATGTTGGAAATGCCTATGAGGTTATCCCCGAAACCGTCGGTCAGTACACAGGCTTGACCGACAAAAACGGCAAGAAGATTTTTGAGGGGGATATTATAAAAGCAGAACAGTGGTACAACTGTGGGTGTTATCCTCACACAGAGATAAGAACTTTTGCAGTAAAAATCCCTGACATATATCAGATAGATATTGTATCGGCAGAAGTAATCGGCAATATACACGATAACCCCGAATTGCTGAAAGAGGGTGACGGAAATGGAAAAGAAATTTACAAAATCAGACCTTAAAAATGGTGATATTATTTTAAGAAGAAACGGCGATGTTGAAATTGTTTGCCTTGAAACAGGAACGCTTATCACACAAGATGGTTTTAACTTTCTTTCTGATGTAAATGCGGATTTAACCGATACTGATGACTGTGAATATGACATTATTGCCGTTCGCAGACCTAAAGAGCCAGGTAGTTGTCAGTTCAAGGCTTTTGATAAAGGCTATGGCGAGCTTATTTATGAGCGCAAAGATGAACCCGAAGAGATGACACTGAAAGAAATTTGTGAAGCTCTCGGAAAAGAGATAAAAATCGTTAAGGAGCATTAACTGATTTATAGAAATAATTAAAGAAAGAAGGTAAAAAATTGAATATTTACGAAAAACTTACTGCAATGCAGAATGAATTAAAAGCACCGAAAAATCAGTATAACAGCTTTGGCAAATATAATTATCGTTCTTGTGAAGACATTCTCACCGCAGTCAAACCGCTTGAAAAGAAATACAAAGTTTCGGTGTATTTATCGGACGAGCTTGAGTATATCGGCGAAAGATACTATATACGAGCAACGGCACATTTTGTAGATTATGAATCAGATAACAGCGAAATTAAGGTCTATGCATACGCAAGAGAAGATGAAGTAAAAAAGGGCATGGACGGCTCACAGGTGACAGGAACGTCGTCTTCTTATTCACGCAAATATGCGTTAAATGCGTTGTTTGCTATCGACGACACAAAAGACGCTGACGCTGATGAATACAATAAGACTACTCACAAAAGCGCAGAAAACGAAAAGAACAAATTAATTTGCCCCGTATGCGGAAAGCCTGTTATGCCGATTGAAATTAACGGCAAAACCTATCAAGCGGCTTCGGTTATGAAGAAGTATAACTCATGTTTTGAATGTTACAAAAAATCTATTTCTGAAAAGGAGAACACAAAATGATTAACAGTGTTGTATTAATGGGAAGACTTACGGCTACACCCGAACTCAGACACACGGCTTCTGATAAGTCGGTTGTTAGCTTTACTATTGCGGTTGATAGTGGATATAAAGACGGGCAAACGGATTTCATTGATTGTGAAGCCTGGGAAAAAATAGCTGAATTTATTGCTAACTATTTTGACAAAGGAAGTTTAATAGCCGTTGTCGGTCAAATAAAAACAAACAACTTCACCGATAAAGACGGCAACAAACGAAAATCAACAAAAGTCAAGGTTTTGAACGCAAGTTTTACGGGCGAACGAAAGAACAATGAACACTCAGAAACGCCGAAAACTATACAGAATTATTTAGTCGATGACGATATAGAAGAAATTCCCGATGATGCAGAGTTACCGTTCTAACATGATTATTCAGATTGATACAAGAGAGCAAAACAATTCACACATTGAAAAATATTTTAACGAACATAATCAGCCGTTTATTCGCTCAAAAATGTATGTAGGAGATTATCAAAGAATTGACGACGGTCGTTTTGTGATTGATAAAAAATACGGACTTTCAGAGGTTTATGGGAATATAGTCAACGACCATGAACGGTTCAGAAATGAGTGTATTAAAGCAAGAGATGCCGGAATTAAAATTGTGTTTCTTATCGAGGAAAAAAACATTAAGTCCTTATCTGATGTTGCGAATTGGAAAAATCCTCGTATTAAGAAATATGAATATTTAAAAAAGGCAAAAGAAAACGGTCAAGCAAACATTGATTTACCGTCAAAACCTCCTATGTCGAGCGAAAAACTAATGAAATGTATGATTACAATGAACGAAAAATACGGAATAAATTGGTTGTTTTGTAAGAAAGAAAACACGGCACAGATTATCATTGATTTATTGTCTGCTAAATGAGGGTAATTAATTAAAAATATTCTATACCGTGAAATGAAAGAATTTTTAAATGATTTTCAGGGGGAATAAAATGAACATACCAACCTCTATAAAAATCGGCGGAACAACATATCAGGTTGAAATATCTGAAATGTTATCTTTGGGAACAGCAAACTTTTCAGCCGAAATTGACTATCAAAACTTAATAATTCGAATAACACCGCAAGCAGAAGAGAAAATGCAGTGTGATTTATTGCACGAAATAATACACGGTATTTTTTCACAGCTCGGATATGCTGAACACGACGAAAAGCATATTGAAGAGCTTGCAAGGGTTTTATTTGCGTTGATTAAAGACAATCCTGAGTTGTTTAAAGGCGGTGAGGAAAAATGACGCACGAAGAAGCTGTTAAAACAATTCAGATTGCTATTTCTGAGGTCGAATGGAATTATCCACTTGATTATGCAATAGCTTTTGAAATGGCGATAAAGGCACTTGAAAAGCAGATAGCGAAAAAGCCTTTTCAAACAAGTCAACTTAATTTTTATTGGTGTCCTAATTGCGAATGTGCAATAAAAAAGCGAGTTGAACATAGTTTAAGAATTATAGAAAATTGTCCTTTTTGCGGGCAGGCGTTGGATTGGAGTGATACAGAATGAATGACAGGGCAGTTTTATTTAGCATTAAGCCGAAGTATTGTGAACTCATTGCAAGCGGCAAAAAGACGATTGAAGTGCGGAAAACAAAGCCGAAGATTGAAACGCCGTTCAAGGGATATATATATGAAACAAAAGGACTTTATAAAGGTAGCGGTAATTGCCTTTTTAGGGGCTCGGGCAAAGTCATAGGCGAGTTTGTATGTGACAATATAATTAAATTCTCTGCTGACAAAAAGGCAGATAATATCAAATTATCAAACATGGCAATATTGAGTTGTTTAAATTGTTCCGACATAGAAAAATATGCAGGAGACAAATATTATATTTATGGATTTCACATCTCCGACCTCGTTATCTACAACAAACCGAAAGAACTGAGCAATTTTTATCGCTTCTGCGGAGATAATCCAAAGTGTAAAAAATGTGAATGGCTGACAGCTGATATAAGCAAACATGGAGAAATATACCAAACTTGCGGTTCTAAATATGAAGGAATGAAGCCTTTATATAATGATAGACCGCCGCAATCGTGGTGTTATGTGCAGGAGGTAAGATACAATGCTTGACATAGTACCCGTTTCACTTGCCGAAGCAAACGCTTTTGTCGAAAGATATCACCGACATCACAAGCCTGTAGTAGGACATAAGTTTTCAATAGGAGCAACAGATGGTGAGAAAATAGTCGGTGTGTGCATAGTTGGACGCCCTGTGTCGCGCTATCTTGACGATGGTATGACCCTTGAGGTAACACGCTGTGCAACAGACGGAACACGAAATGCATGTTCAATTTTATATGCCGCAGCTTGGCGAGCATCAAAAGCAATGGGCTATAAGAAAGTAATTACATATATTCTTGAAAGCGAAAACGGCGCAAGCTTAAAGGCGAGCGGTTATAAGTGTATCGGTAAATGCGGTGGGTTGCGTTGGACTGGTAAGCGAAAGCCCGAGGTTGACCTTTATCCCGCACAAATGAAATTTCGATTTGAAAGGAGCGAGGAAGAATGACCAGCAAAAAACAGCTGATTGAATTAACTGACCACTTCAATATAGAAAGTTGGAAAACACAAGAATATATGGTTGACTATCTTCTTGAACACGGCGTTATTGTGCCGCCCTGCAAGGTGGGTGATACGGTGTATGTGATAGAGTCAAATGAAATAATAAGTTGTACCGTATTTTCAATTGATTATAATGCTTGGGGAATTCCAACAAACTTATATTTAAGGTATTCAGAATTTAACGGTTGTGCGTTTATTCCAATGCAATGTACAGACGGATTCGTCTTTCTAACCCGTGAAGAAGCAGAAAAAGCATTAAAGGAGCGTGCGAACAAATGAAAATTAAAAGAAAAATTACAAGTATAGTTTTAGCGTTAATAGTTATTCTGGGTTTTAGTGCCTGTTCTCCAATAGGCAGTGAAGCTGACAAGGTTAATTATAACATCTCAAAGCAGGCACAATACTTTTCGTGTGAACGCAGAGTTACAGTATATAATGCGCGAACCGACAAGGTGATAATGTATATTGAGGGATATATTAACATCGAGAATAATTCATACAGTGAACTTATAGTAACAGCAAAAACGGGCGCAGATACCTATAAAAAGAATTATGTTTATCTTAATGATTATACCTTATATGTTGTAGAGGATATAAACGGAACGCATACCGACCCATATCATTATAAGGTTTATTTTCACACTGAGATATTGCCGGATGTTGAGACTAAGCCGTAATCGGAACGTACGCCGACAACCTGTATAAAGAAAAATAACAACTCAAAACAGAACAAAAGGAAGATTAAAATGATTGATTTTAAAGGCGAAATTCTTAGTTTAGTGTCAATACATAATGTTATTGAAATGTACGGCTATACTCCCGATAACAAAGGGTTTATTAATTGCCCGTTTCATAGCGAGAAAACAGCATCATGCAAAATTTACCCGAAAACCAATACTTTCTATTGCTTCGGGTGTGGAGCGGGCGGAAATGTTATTGATTTCGTTTCTAAGTTAAACGGCACCAACTTCAAAGATACCTTAAAGCTAATAAACAGGGATTTCGCCTTAAATCTTCCTTTTGACCGTCAAATAACTTTGCGTGAGAAATCGGAATTCAAACGCAGGGCAAAAGAGAAAGAAGAACAGGAACGCAAAGAAAGAGAACGCAAAGAAAAGATATATTCTGATTATTGGCTCAAATTTGACCGTTATAGGGATTTATTAATTCAGCGACAAAAGTTATCACCCAAACAACAAAACGGCGAATTAGACCCGAAATTCGTTAAAATATTGCATTCTCTTGACCTTGCGGAATATGAATTAAATGTTGCAGAAAGCGAGGTGATGAAAAATATCTAATTTTAGATATGGTATGCCTTATAAAGGAAGCAAGAACCAAATAGCCGAATGGATTATTAATAGCTTGCCTTCAGCCGAAACGTTTTGCGATTTGTTTTTTGGCGGCGGGGCAATAACTCACAGAGCAATGCTAAGCGGAAAATATAAAAAATTTATTGTCAATGATATTGATGATAGACTTCCAAAACTGTTCGTTGACTGTTGCAGAGGAAAATATTCTACAAAAAATCATACAGAGTGGATAAGCCGAGAAAATTTTAACAGATTAAAAAAATCAAATGCTTATATCGCTTTAATGTGGTCTTTTGGAAACAATGGGAAAGATTATTGTTATGGTAAAGATATTGAAGAGTATAAAAAAGCGTTTCATTTTGCTTGTTTTTATAACGATTTAACTCTTATAAAAAAGTACGGAATATCTCTTGATTTATGTAATAACAATGATGTCTATTCTCGATATTTGAATTATTCACAACAAATAATATCATATCAGAATGTGTTTTCAGAAAATTATTGCAGATTACAAAATCTTGAAACATTAAGACGTCTGCAAAGTCTGCAAAGTCTGCAAAGTCTGCAAAGTCTGCAAAGTCTGCAAAGTCTGCAAATATATGGAACAGATTATCGAAATGTTAAAATTCCTCATAATTCACTTATATATTGTGATATTCCATATTTTCAAACAAACTGCGGAAAATATAACGGATTTAATCATAAAAGATTTTATGAGTGGGCAAGAAAACAAGATAATATTTTTATCTCTGAATATAATATGCCCGATGATTTTATTTGTATTGCTAAAACGAATAAAACGGTTTTGAGCGCAAGCACAGGAAATAATCATTTTGCTATTGAAAAAATTTTTACAAACAAGCAAACCTACGAGAAGTTAGATGAACATAAAAAAGAAAACATTGTGTATGGTTTTTCGGAACAATTATCTCTATTCTGAAAAAAGGAAAATAAAAAAATAAAGGTGGTGATGAAGATTGTCAATTAACGAAGAAGAAATAGTATTCTTCGACCAGCAACAGCTTTTTGCGGAGGAAAGCATATTACAAATTTTTGATGAAGAGCCTGAAAATCAGGCACGAATTAAAGGCTTGTTTGTGGCAAAAGCAAAGGAATACGGACTTGCCAAGGAAATGCGAGATACTATCAAGGCATACACAAAAGCAGAAAAGCAGCTTTCTGATGAATACAAAAGAAAGTTTGCAAAAGAACATACAGCAATTAACCTTGATTTTGACGGACAGGGTAAACCGTTAAACACTATTGAGAACTTTGTAAAAGTACTTGAAAATGACCCTAAATTCAGCGGTTTGTGTTATAATCAATTAACTTGTTTGCCCGAGCAAAAAAGGGGAAATAAAGTCGAAGAATGGAAAAATATTGATGACGCTGAGACACGCAGATATATTGAGCATAAATATCATTTTCACTCAGAACGAAAATGTGATGATGCGTTGCTATTAGTTTTTAAAAAGCACGAATATCACCCCATTAAAGAGAAGATTGAAGGTATCGTGTGGGACGGAACAAGTCGTATATATGACTTTCTTCATAAATGGACTAAGTGCGAAGATACCCCGTACACAAGAGAGGTATCACGCTTGATTTTTGCGGGCGGTATTAATCGTCTATATAACCCCGGGTGCAAGTTTGACGACATGCCTGTATTAATCGGCACACGGCAGGGCGAGGGAAAATCAACGCTTGTCAGGTGGCTTGCGATGTCGGACAACTTCTTTACAGAAGTAACCGTGTTTGAGGGTGATAAAGGCATTGAAGCAATTAAGGGCGGTTGGATATGCGAAGTCTCTGAACTTCTTGCATTAACGAAAGTAAAAGAGCAAGAAGCTGTTAAGTCATATCTTACCCGACTTGTTGACCATTATCGAGTACCATACGAAAAACGCCCCGAAAATCTCCCCCGACAGTGTATTTTTATTGGCACGACTAACAAAGAACAATTTCTTACTGACAAAACGGGAAACCGACGCTTTTATCCGATAAAGGTCAGGCAGTCGGGATATGAGTTGTTCGATAACGAAAAAGAATGCCGTGAATACATAGAGCAGTGCTGGGCTGAAGCTAAGGTTTTGTTTGACAAAAACGAGCTGCCGCCGTTTGCAGATAAGAAGCTGACCGATGTTATTCGCAGAAAGCAGGAAGAAGCAACGGAAGATGATTATCGGGTCGGGCTTATTGAAGATTATCTCAGCACACAAACCGAAACTTGCGTACTTCAGCTTTGGAAAGAAGCGCTCGGCAATGAGTTTTCAAAGCCCACGAAGAAAGACAGTAATGAGATTTCGCTCATTTTGCAGAGTTTAGGCTCGTGGGAAAAAGATGAAAAGCCGAGGCGCAAACCCGGATATGGTTATCAGAGATGTTGGCACAAAAAATATTCCGATATTGAAGAAATACAAACCGATGAAGACGATTTTGGTTTTTAATAAACTTTAATAAATGTAATTAACTATTTGTTGAGTATATATGGAGTGACAAGGATAAATAGTCAAATATGACCAATTACTAAAATTTGATTCGAGGTGTAAAATAATGATTAAAATTGATTTATTAGATTATGAAGAAGCCGATCTTAAAAATAGAATAGTAAATAAATGTGCTGAAAGAATTATCTCCGGTGAATTCAAATTGTATGGAGATATTCCAGACGAAGGATGTTATACGCCATATGATAAATTCAAGAACTATGTCGCTAATCTTGTGGCTGATAGAATCTACCAATATATGATTGATAACGAGGAAATTAAAATCAGAATAGACAAGGCAATTAGTAATGCGGAAAAAACAATTGTTAGGCAGTACATGACTAAAAACAAATAAGATTTTGAGAGGTGTAAATATGAAAAAAGTATCAGAATACATAAGTGTGAGACCGTTAAGATGTTATGATTTTGATTTTTAATAATTCTTAATAAGTGAAACAAACAGGCTTAAAATGGTAGGTTGGTTTCACTTGGTAGCACCCTTGGTAGCACCCTTAACCCCTTGAAAAATAAAGGATTTTAATAAAGTGAAACAATGAAACAATACTTTAAAAAGATAAATTAAAATAAAAATAAAAATAGAGAAAATTAATATATATAGAAAATTAGTTTCAGTAGCACTCATAAAAACGGTTCAAGCCCTTATGTTACAAGGGATATAGGGTGAAACAACGCCCTGAAACCAAACTATTCAAAACGAGGTGAAAACGCAAAATGACGGCAAAAGAACTGAAAATTGTCATTGAAAACCAAAAGCCGGTTACCTTTAACGGAAAATCGTATTTGCCTATCGGTTATAATTTCCTTTTTGTCAATAATCAAAAACTTCATTCAGCCGTTCTTCAGGACGAAAACAAAAATCGTTTTTATGTTCCGTTATCTAAAATTAAACAGAAAGGGTGATTAAATTAAATGAAGAACACAATATTTGGCAAACGACTTGCCGGATTACTTGCCGAACAAAACATTTCACCTAATGAATTTTCAGTAATTATGGGTACGTCCTTGTCAACGGTTTATAATTGGCTTAACGGATTAACGCCCTCTATTAACAAGATTGATAAAATTGCAAAAACGCTACACACGACAAGAATTTATCTTCTGTCAACAAACGATGAATTAAAAAACCAAAAACGAAAGGACTGATTTTATGGATAATAAACAAGTCGTTAGGAAGCAAAGCGAAGAGCTCACAGAACAAAGCGGCAAGAAAAAACGCTCTCGTCCTGACCGCACTGCTCAAACTAATCCTGGCGACAACAGAAAATATATTGAGCATTCTTTGAAACTTGCAGAATATGAAAAGGCAAATCTTAAATCACCCGAAGAGGTATCAGAAAGAATTAAAACATATTTTCAAATTTGTGCAGATGATGACATGAAACCGTCTGTTGCAGGACTTGCTTTGTGCCTTGGAACGAGCAGAAGTTATTTGTGGGAAATAAGAGAAGGCAAGAAGGGTAGCGTTCCGGAGGTTGCAAACCTTTTAAAAAAAGCAATGCTTATTTTAGAGCTGCAAATGAACGATTATATGCAGAACGGAAAGATAAATCCTGCATCTGGAATTTTCTTGATGAAAAATCATTTTGACTATAAGGACGAGCAGAAAATAACAGTAAAGCCGAACGAAGAAAAGAAAGACCCTGAAGCGTTATTGGAAGAAGCAAGCGCAATACTTATCGAAGATTAACAATATTAAAACCGCGGAAAGGCGCAGAAAGAACGAAACCGGAAAGCAGCGACCCGATTAATCCTCTTTTTACACACCTTCTGCGGTGGTTTTTCGTTTAAAAACAGTCAAAAAGCAAAACATTCACTGCGGCTTATTTGATTATAATATCAAAAAACATAACACACATAGCGACAATTTAGCGAAAACATAGCCGTAAATTGATTTTTGCTTCAAACTAATATAATTATAACTGTTTTGAAAAAAAACTTAAATATGAGCCGTTTAAGTCAAAATTACAGGCATATAAAAACATTGAGCGTGTTTTTTCTTTCAGCGTGATTGCTGTTGTGTTGCATTTGGCTTAGTTTTTCTATTCTTGTGTCGTTTGGGTGTGCTTTTGCACAAAAAAAATAGCCGTGAAATTAATCACGGCAAAGTTTAAATTGTCTCAAAAGAGGAATAAAGAATTGACTCTTGAAATATGTGTGAATGGTCACTCTTTAAGCGTTTTACCTCTCTTATTTCGGCGTTTGGATTTTTTATTTTAAAGTCTTTCGCTTCTTCTAGGATATAAAGCGTTTCAGCCGTTTTTCCGCTTAAACAGCAAATATATACCGTCTCAGCTATTTCGTTGAAGTCTGCCCGTGCTTTCATTTCTGAATGACAAAATTCACAGTCTAAGTTTATTGATTTCATTGTTTTTGACCTCCAATTTTAATTAATTATAACTGTTGTTTGTGAATTTGTCAATGCTTGCGAAGTCGATATTTCACAAGCATTTCAATATCTTGTGTGGGTATCATTTCAATGTTAATAAGCTCGGGAGCATCCATCTTTTCCGAGTAATAAAAGCCGTAGCCGTAGCCGGTCAGCTTCTCCGCTCCTGATATTCCGATAACCTGGCGACTTTCAAGGGCAGAACGACAACGCAGCGCAAAGACCGTTGATATGTTTTGTTGTACCTGTGAAGATATAGTCTTTCTATCGGGTGACTGTGTGGCAAATATTAGCCGTATGTTTGCGGCTCTCCCGAGCCTCAGCAGATGAATTATTATTGGTTGCAACTTCGGAGCGGCGGCGAAAAGGTCAGCCGCTTCGTCAATGATTATATATCTGGGCGGCTCGGTTGTCTTGTCTATTCCTTGTCTTAGCATCTTTTTATATCTTCGCTCGCATTCTTCAGCGGCAAGCCGTAACACCGTTTCAGCCTTTGACACTGTGTCGGCGTACCTATTTCGGCTGTGCTTGAATAGTGGGCGGTATTCGATTAAGCTGACTTTTTTAAGGTCGATTATATCGAAGTTATAGCCTTTTAGCAACATATAAAACATAATGTTTTTAAGCAAAACAGACTTACCCGAGCCCGTGCAACCGGCTATTAAAATATGATTTTGACTTACTGCATCAATGATAAAATTTTGTATTTTATAGTCCATGCTCGTTTATCCTGTAGTTAGTGGAAACAATTCCTCGATTTCTTTATAGCTTACAAAAATATAATATCTTGTATTTATAAAGCCTTCAAGCCCTGCGCACAGTGCGCTACGAATAGCATCTTCGTTATATTCTCCCGGTATGTAATCATAGCCTAAAGTATAATTATGCATCAGCTTGTTCACATATAAAGATATTACCTCTGTTTTTTTAGAGGGTGTTAAAGCGTTGTTATATTCTTTTAAGATGATATCTCTCCAACAAAGCGCAAGGTTATAAGCTATTTTTTGTTCAACGGTGCAAGCTTCAAGCGGTACATTTCTTATCTTGTGACATTTCATGTTTTTTTGCTCCTTTAAAAATCATCATTGCCGCCGTATTCCAGGCGGCTTTTTTTATTGTTGTTATCTCTTTTTATCAGTGGTTAATCGCACACCACAACACAAACGGGAACAAAAGAGTTATTGACGGAAGAGCGGCGGCAAATGCAAAGATTATTTTGTTCATTGGTTCTTTCCTCCTTTAGCCTGTAATTCTGTTGCTAATTGAATCATAGTCGAAAGTGTCTCCGTTTTCAGAAATGAAGGTATATACGTGATATTCTTTTGTATATTGCTTTGTTTTTACCTCGACGAGATTATCAAGGATAGTTCTCTCACGGTAGCCGCCTAAACTATAAATCATTGGCAGACGGTCAACAAGTTTTTCGTTTGATAACAATACAATTTTATCATACTGTTTTATGCTAACATCATTTACCGCGCGCAATATGTCGGCTTTAGTAAATAGATATATTTTTTTATCGTGTATTTCTTTTTCAAGTTTGCCATCTCTCCACGCTGAAAGCCAACCGCCTTCTTCCAGCTTTTCGAATTCGGTATCAATATGTAGTGCATTTTTTAAAACTGTTTCATATTTTGGGTGCTTTAAGGGCTTACCCGTCCGCAATGCAGTATATCGCATTTCTTTGCGGTCGTAGCCGGTAAACTCTAATATATACGATCTTCCGTTTTTCGCTTGTATTTTGTGAGTATATGCGCCCACGCGATAATTGCCGACATCGGAAAGTTTGTTGATGCTGTCGCCCTCGAAAAAATAGCAGCCTCGGCACTCTAAATACAGTACATTGTTTTTCAGATAAGTTGTAAAATAAAATGACCAAAAAAGATGACTCATAAAGACATCTCTGATATAATGTTAAGTGACCAAACAAAACAGAAACGGAGATGTCAATATGAGTCACTTAAATAATAACACAAAAAACAGGAAAGGTAAACACCTAAATTATGAAGAAAGAATAAAGATAGAAACATTAAGCAAAACAGGCATGAAATCAGAGGAAATAGCACTGTATATCGGTTGCTCCGGAAGGACAGTTCGCCGAGAGCTGGAGCGAGGAAAGACAGAGTTATTAAATAGTGATTTGACAACAAGAATTGAGTATAGTGCTGATATTGGTCAGCAAAAACATGATTATGCATCAACAGCTAAGGGGCCTATGCTGAAAATAGGACATGATTATGAATTGGTTGAATATATAGAGCATTTAATTATTGAAGAAAATATGTCACCGTATGCTGTAGCAGAAAAGGTAAAACAATCAAATAAATTCAAAACGACAATCTCGTATAAAACGATATATAACTATATAGACAATGGTTTGTTTCCGCATTTGACAAATAAACATTTACCTGTAAAGAAAAAAGGTACCAAAAGGAAATATGATGCGGTACGAACAGCTACCAACAACAGCAAGGGAACAAGCATAAGCGAAAGAGATCCAAAGATAGATTTGCGTGAAGAATACGGTCATTGGGAAATGGATACAGTTGTCGGAAAACAAGGAACAAAAGAAGTATTACTTGTGTTGACAGAGAGGATGACAGAGCAAGAAATCATACGCAAGATTAAAAGCAAATCTCAGTTTTGTGTAGTGAACGAACTTGACAAAATAGAAAGAAAAATGGGTAGCAAGAAATTTAGAGAAACATTTAAAACAATTACTTGTGATAATGGGTGTGAAAATCTTGACTTTGAAGGCATAGAGCGTTCTGCGCTTATGAAAAACAAACGAACAAAAGTATATTATGCACACCCATATAGTGCATGGGAAAGAGGAACAAACGAGAATAACAATAAACTGATTAGAAGATTTATTCCTAAAGGTGCAGATATTGGAAAATTCTCTCATGAGAGAATTAAGATGATAGAGCATTGGATGAATAATTATCCAAGAAGAAAACTAAACGGATTATCTTCATTTATGCTAATTAAAAAATTAAATGTCGCTTAATATTTGTGGACATTTTATATTGCAATTTATAGTACATTGTTTTTCATTGTGAACTCCTTGACATTTAGCCCCGTCCACGCTATAA
>JBJERA010000237.1:0-5338 GCA_051882035.1 Hominimerdicola sp. | reverse complement strand
AAAATGAAGAAGGCACGGTTGACGCAATTTCCATTCTTTATACCAGATTGCTGACAGTTGACAATAAAGCAATTTTTATTCCAAACGGTGTTGTAGCAAAAAGCACCATTGTAAACCTCACTTCTGAGGACAAAAGACACCTACAACTTAAATTTTCAATAGCATATAACAACGATTATAGAAAAGCCAAAAGCCTTATTGCACAGGCATTGGAAAGTGAAGAATTAGTTTCCAACGAGCCTGAACCACCGTTAATTGCTATGTGCGAGCATGGTTCAAGTTCAATCATAATTTTGATGAGGGCATGGGTTCCTACGGATAAATATTGGGAAATAAGGTATCGGTTGTTAGAAAAAGTCAAAGATTTATTTGACGAAAATAACATTTCTATACCTTTCGACCAGCTTGACGTACATGTTAAAAACGACTAAAAATCAATGGACGAACACAATTTTTCCTCGTGTTCGTCCGTTTTTATTCCTTATCCATACTTTTTTTATAAGCTTTAACAGCGTTCTCATCGGCATTTTCAGGCTTTGTATGAGAATAAAAGCCTTCAAGATTCGCAAGCTGTTTGGCAATTCTCAGCTGTCCATCAATAGCGGAACGGATTTTCTCAGCACAGTTTTCTCCTGCATTTTCCGCATAAACCGCTGAAAAATCTTTTAGGGAGCCTTTAATCGACTGTCTTGCGGTCTGAATAGTTTTCAAATCTTCTGTCATTTTATACCTCCAAGCTGTCAAGCAAAGTAGCCTTCTGATTTTTCAGCGAAGCAAGCATTTTCTGAAACTCCTCTTTAAGCTGAGGCTCTTTTGCCTGAATTTCAAAGCTTTGGAATCTGTAAATAAGCTGATTTTCAATCTCAACAAGACTTCTTACTGTATTAAATTCCTTTTTCGTAACCATAGGATTTCCTCCGAATTTGTTTTATAATAGCATATCCGAAGTTACCATGATTATTCATTTTCATCTGATTTTTTCAGTAAAGTTGTTGCTATCGCCACGCAAATAACTTTTTTCGCACCCATTTCTTTCAGCAATGCAGAGCATTTGTTCATGGTTGCACCTGTGGTGTAAACATCATCGCACAAAAGTATAGTCTTGCCATTTATATCCTTGTGCTTTTCGTTTATGTAATAACTTTTTTCCGCAAACTCTTCTCTTTGGGATTGAGAAAGCTCATGCTGTGCAAACTCTGTATCATGTCTTTTCAGCAAACGATAATCCGTAGGCTTATTTAACCTTTCAGACAGAAAATCTGCCAGAATTTCCGCCTGATTATACCCTCTTTCCTGCTTTTTACGTTTGAACATAGGTACAGCAGTAATAACGTCAATTTTATCTGCAACTTCCCTATCCAAAAGAACTTCATACAGCTTTTCAGCGAAATATTCGGCAAAATTTAACCCATTCTTGCTTTTTAGATTAATTACTCCGTCCCGACCTGAACCCTCGTACCTTATCACCGTATAAACGCAGTCAAAGTTTAACAAAACATGGTCAAGACAAACATCTTTACCGCATTTCTCACACAAATCAATGTCAATAAAAGGCAGACTCTCCTCACATTTGTGACAAATCAATTCATTCCATTTAATTACTTTATGACATACCGGACAGCGGTTAGGGTAAATAATGTCAAGCAAAAATTTACAAACCAATCGTCTGGATACCATCGTCATTGTCCTCCGCCAGCTCAATAAGCATATTTTTCAACGCAGTATACCGCAAAGTCCTCCTATTATTGTCAATCATAAATTCAAGCCTGTTTTTAGAGCCAACAATAATCAGCATCTTCTTTGCTCTGGTAACAGCCGTGTAAAGAAGATTTCTATAATAAAGCTTGTCAAATCCTCCAAAAACAGTAAGAATCACCACATTAAACTCGCTACCCTGACTTTTATGAACTGTAACAGCATAAGCAAGCTCCAAATTATCCAACATTTGCATATTATAAACAGCAACTCGCCCCTCAAAATCAATAGTTGCCGTTTGAAGGATTTTATTAACACCGATTATTATGCCAATATCCCCGTTAAAAATTCCCGTTCCGCTCTCGGTTTTTTCATCTCCGACTTGTTTTTTCCATATAATCTCATAATCATTTTTTGTCTGCATAACCTTGTCGCCCATGCGGTAAATACAGTTCAGCGTTTTAATTTCGGACTTTCCTGCCATTGGCGGATTCAGCTCCTCCTGCAAACGCTTGTTCAGTTCAGCCGTTCCCGCAGGACCTTTTCTGGTTGGCGAAAGCACCTGAATATCCTCCAATGGCGAAAAATTATAAGCCTTTGGCAGACGTTCCTTGCAAAGCTCCACTACCAGATTCTGCAACTCAGGATATTGAAGTCTTTGGAAAAAGAAGAAATCCTTGTCTTTACTAGTCAAATCAATGTGCTGACCGTTTACGATTTTATGAGCGTTCATAACTATTTCCGACTCCTGAGCCTGACGGAAGATTTCTTTCAGAGTAACAACAGACATTACTCCACTGTCAATAATATCCTTCAAAACATTGCCGGCTCCCACCGAAGGCAGCTGGTCGCTGTCCCCCACAAGAACAAGCTTGCAGGTAACGCTCAAAGCCCTAAGAAGTGCCTCAAACAAGCATGAATCAACCATTGACATTTCGTCCACGATCATTGCGTCGCAGTCAAGAAGATTATTTTCATTATGTACAAATCTTAGCGTGTCACCACTGGAATATTCCACTTCAAGAAGTCGGTGTATCGTCTTAGCCTCAAAGCCTGTCAAATCGGAAATCCTTTTCGCTGCACGGCCCGTCGGAGCGGCAATCATTACATTCAGTCCTTGCTGTTCATACAAAGAAATAATTGCATTAAGTGTAGTAGTTTTTCCCGTTCCCGGACCTCCCGTCAGTACAAGAAATCCTTTTGAAAGTGCCAGATTTATTGCCTCACGCTGTATTTTTTCATAGCAAATTCCGTTATTCTGCTCCTCCAAATCAATTACTGTCGAAAAGTCTATCTTATTATCATAGGTAATTTCTCTCATTATTTCAAGTCGTCTGGAAATATACTCCTCTGCCTTAAAATAATCCCTAAGCATTACAAATGGACGTTTCTTTTTGTAATAATAGCAAAGATTTTCCTCTTCTATTTGCTCGTCAAGAACAGCCTGAAACTGCTCGCCCGAAACTTTCAGATAATCCGTTGTAAGCTTTTTCAGCATATCTAGCGGCAGACAAGTATGCCCAGCATTTCCATTTTGCGCAAGAACATAATTTATACCCGCCTTAATTCTGCACTCGCTGTCTAATGGAATTTCCTGCTTTATAGCAATTTCGTCCGCTTTCAGAAAAGGCAAATCCACCCCAAAACTGCATAAAATATACGGATTGGATTTTATCATGCCCTCTGCACCGTCGCCCCAGCGTTTCCATGCCTTTATCCCATAGCTTGCTGGTATTTCCAGTTTATTCAGATACACCATAAGTGAACGAACCGCAAAAGTAGTCTTGAACTCCTTGCACATTTTTTCTGCCTTTTTCTTGGTTATGCCCTCGATTTCCACCAAACGTTCAGGCTCATTTTCAATTATTTCAAGGGTTTTGTCCCCGAACATTTTTACAATTCTCTTAGCTAGAATAGGCCCTATCCCGCTGATTGCACCGCTTGAAAGATAACGCTGTATTGCCGCAGACGTTGTGGGCAGGGAGCGTTCAAACATTTCAACCTTGAACTGCTCCCCGAATTTCTTGTGAGTAGTAAATTCGCCTGTAAGAACAAGCTCCTCGCCCTCCTCAACATCGCCCATTTCGCCTACAACGGTTATAAGCTCATTATCGCAGTTAAGCATCAGCACACAGAAACCCGATGTTTCGCTCTTAAAAACAATGCTGTCAACTTCTCCCGTAATTTTCTCCAATTTTCCCATTTATAACTCCAAATCCGACGGCTGTCGGTTATTTTTAAGTCAATGCCACACGCAAATCCGTTAGTCGGTAGTTGTGGGGCGTTGCCTTAATAACATTTCAGCTCTCGCTTTTTGAGATATTCCGCCAGCTCGCTGACATCAACACAATGAACTATGGAATACTCCTGCTCTAATCTCATTGCCGTATAATAATTCTCGCTTTTTTCAAGCTGAACAAGAATAATTTCTCTTGTAAACTCACTGCTTTCAAGAATTTCCTCCCAGTAATATCCTTTGACAAGCTGTTCAAGATTTTTGGTCGAGGCACTGCATGGCAAAAGAATATAACCATTCCGATTACAGCGCAGCTTTTTCAAAGCGAAAGCCCTGAAACAGAAAAGAACCAAAAAAGCACAGATTATTATTACTGCAACTATAATATTATTCATAAAACCACCTCCGCATTTGTTATACTATAATATGCGAAGATGATAGATTTTGTTAGTCTTTTATTATTTTACACTTTTTTATCGGAAAAAGCAATAGTTTGCAATTAATAAATTGGGAGCAATGTCCACTTTATTGACATTGCTCCATTTTATTATAACTTTTTAAGTTTTTCTCTTAATTCCAACATATGATTACGGCAGGCTGTAATTTCACCTGTATACTTGTTAAACCACTCTACGTCTGCATCATTAGCTTTTTCCTGAAGGAGTACGGCCTGAACAAGTGCTGCCTGAGAACGTGCCCTTTTTTTTTCTATTTCTTCAATAGTTTTCTGACACTTTTTTATTTCTTTTGTAATTTTTCGTTTTTCAAACATATGAATCACTCTTTTCGTTAAGTTCCAAGCTTATCAATGGAATTAATGATTTCCTCAAGCTCATCATAACCTTTATCAAGGTTTGCAGTTATATCATCCATTGCAATTCTTGCTTCTTCAAGCTTTTGCTTCATCTGATCAGGATATTTCACAAGACAGTAGTGGTAAGTATTTATAGTTTTCTGCTTTTCTTCACTGTAATCATCAATAAGAAAAATCAGCGTTCTGGCAGCACCTACATCTGAAAGAATCATATTATAATGAAGTTCTACATCTATTTTCGTATCAAGGTATGTATCAATTTCTTCGCAGGCATATGTAAGATTCTCCATATACTTTTCTTCAAAGGTTCGGCGAGTCTTAGCTTTTTCATCAAAATATAGGGCAATGAACACACATAGGGCAATTATGGTAAAAAAACTCACAATAATAGATGTAATCATCTTCACCTTCATTATTTTTTCCTGATTCAATCCTCTTCTCCCTCCTGATTATGTTCATTGTAATGTTCTTCATAAAGCCGCTGTTTTTCTTTTTCAACAGCTTCCCTGATAAGTTTTTCTTTTTCCATGTCGTATCGTTTTTTCTTCTCATCGTCAGATAATCTGGTGATTTTCAGAATAGTATTTAACTCA
>JBJERA010000236.1:0-5349 GCA_051882035.1 Hominimerdicola sp. | reverse complement strand
AAGCCGCTCTAATATAACGTTTTTATCATAGTTTTCGTTTTTACAGAAATTTTTTTCGCAAAGCCGCACGATAATAATTCTGTGGTAATACTTTAAAAATTTCATGTGTTACCAATTAAAATCTTAATAAAAGATTTAATATCATTGCAATCTGTAATTATCCATTCATTATTTATTTTTTTTAAAGTAAAAACAGGAGAAACTTCAACTTTTTTCTCTAAATCTGAAATATATTGTTGCTCATATTTATTCATTACGGTTGAATAATCTCCAGCCTTATTCAGTGTCTGAAGTCTGTGATATTCTTTGTCCGCACTTTCTTTGGCTTTTTCTATTAGTTCCTTAAAGCTAACCGTTTCAATGTTTAACGTTACTCTTGCAGTATTTTTATCAATATAATTAGCTTCTTCCGTATGATAATCCATGGAAGAATACACCAAATTCATAAATGCGTTTTCATCAAGAACCGCATATTTAAATATTTCAGGGTATTGCTGTTCATCTATAGTATCTAGTACTATCTGATAAAAATTTTCTTCAAATAAATGTTTTTCGTTGCCATTTTCACATGAATCAATTAATGAATTAACGGTATATTCAGGAGAATCTTCTTTAAAATTATTGTTTTCATAATTTGGACTTGTAGTTATTTTTTCATCTTTTGATGAAGTACCGTTAATAATAGGCCAAAAATGTATAAAAGCAACTACAATAATAGCAATTATACATAATTCCAAAATTCCTATAATTACATCTTTGACTGTATATTCTTTAATTTCAATGCTTGCTTTGTTATCTGCAACAATAATATTATCATCGTCATAAATATTATTACTGCGTTGAGAGCTTTCGCTTTCATCTTCTGCAACTGAATTATTAGAAAAATGATTGTTATTGCATGAGCTTTTGTATGAACTATCATACTCTTTCCTTTTTATTTCATCAGATAGTATATCATAAGCTTCGTTGATTTCTTTCATTTTGTGTTCCGCAAATAGCTTATCTCCGTCATATAAATCCGGGTGATATTTTTTTGCTAATGCTTTATAAGAAGCCTTAATGACTTCATCTGGTGCATTTTGGTTTACTCCAAGTATATTATAATAATCTTTCATATTAAGCTTTCTTTCTATTGATTGTTTTTGTTTCATAAAGTATACAAGCAAACAAAATTACCAATGATATAATTTGTGAAGTCGATAATACACCCCATATTCCCCTTACTAAATCTCCTCTGAAAAATTCTAGAATGAAACGACAGATAGAATATTCAGTTAGATAAATAATCATTAGATTTCTATTTTTAAATTTCTTAGATACAATTACAAGAGATATAAAAATAAGCATATTACAGAAACTTTCAAAAAGTTGCACCGGAAACCTTATTGTATCAGGGGTTGCAGCCATAGGAACTCCCCAAGAGTTTTCTTTACCATAACAACATCCTGCAAAAAAACACCCTATTCTTCCCCAAAAATGAAATAATGGAATAGCTGGAGCAATAAAATTAAACATGTTAGTTACTGATTCTTTTCTAACTTTGGAACAAATCCATATACCCAAAATCATTCCTAGCAGACCGCCGTAAAATACAATTCCTCCACTAAAAATGTAATAGAGTAATTTATTTATCGAAAAATCTTTAATTATATCTGGAAGCATGGTTATTACAAATAGAAGTCTGCTTCCTATTATTAAAGTAAGTGATGAAACAGCAATATATACAAGAAGCTGTTTAAAATAAATTTTATAATTTTCCATATTGTATACAAGGAAAATTACCGCTGAAACAGCACCCATTGTTGAAAAAATTATATAACTAGGTATTGTAATATTTACTATTGGGAGCATATATTACCCTCCAATTTATTCATCATAACAAGCAGAAACGCATCCATGTTTAAACTTACGAGGCATATTATTGTTATAATCCATACTGTCAACAGGTTCTTCATTACAAGATATACCTAAACAAGACGGTCCTGTATATGCACGTGTTCCATCATTATTTACTTCTTCATTATATGCACTATAATTGCAGTTAAAGAATCCACAATCCATACCTACATCATATTTACCATAAGACATAGTGTCATTTTTTCCTATACAGCCAAATCCGTCATAATAATATATCATACCTTCATATTTTTTTCCATCATTATCAGTAAACTTGATTTGTTCACATTCAGTAGGCCAACAGCTTGTATTAAGACCGCATCCTAAACAGCCGGCAGGACCAACACAACTTGTATATTCAATATCAGTATCCTCTTCAACTCCTGATGCATAAATAGGGGTATATGTGTCAGATGAACCGCAGGAAGAACATTTGTACGATTGTTTAATTCCACAGCTAGTAATAGAAATTATTGGGACTAAACACAAACTACACAAAATTAATAGTTGTGTGAATTTTTGATTTTTTTTGTTTTTACATTCTTTTTTAATTTTTTTGTCTTTTTTCATGTCATTACACCTCCATTTTTCTGTCATACATATAATTGATTAGTGCATCTTCAAAAACATCAATCATTGTATTTGTTTATTATTATACAACATTTATGTATGTTTATCAATAGCTTTAATACATTTGTGGTACAATTCTGTTAAAATACACAAATAGGAGTATAAAATATTATGCAACATTATACACGAATCCGAGATCTAAGAGAAGACTGTGACTTGACGCAGGAAGCATTGTGCCAAAAGCTATATATGCACAAAACCACCTACACAAATTATGAACAAGGGAAACACACTGTTCCTTTAGATTTTGCAGTAACACTTGCGGAATTTTATAAGGTCAGTCTAGATTATATAGCCGGTCTTACAAATTATAAGCATGGAAAAGCAAAACCAGATTTTACCGATGAACAATTAAACATTGTAGAGCAATATTCAAAGCTTAATGAAAAAAATAAAGGAAAGCTTGAGTTATTTATGGAACAACTACTTGAAAAACAAAATAATAATTAACAGAAAAAAACACAGCCACAATAAATTATGCAGCTGTGTAATTTCTATCATTCTCAGTATTCCTCCTCCAACAGCATGGTAACATAATCAATGTCATCAATAATATAAATTCTGGTATTGATTTTCATGCTGACTGGAATAGAGTAATCAATAGTCATTTCAGGGACTTCCTGACTGTGACAAACTTAAAGCAAAAGCTTTCCGTTGATTTCAGATGTGGTGAGCCTGAATATCTGAAGATAATCAAGCTCACCGTTTGTTTTTTCACTCATTCTCTTAATGCTTGAAAACAGTAAAAACTGAATTTCATTGGGAATTGTATTGTTAATTCCTGAGGTTATGTATTTTATTCCGCTGAATTTGTAATTATTCATATGTGTAATTGTATTCCTTCATGTAATATCTTGCTTCATTTAAACAGCTCTGTAAAAGTTCCTTGTCATCAAGCATCATTTCGATTTCTTCATCACAGTATCCCATGTCATAAAGCATAAGCAAATCATCCTGATTTAAGCCGAACATATTGCATATGTCATAAAGATAACCGAAGCTGCCTGAGTTGTCGTATGATTTTCTGCAGTAACCGTAAAAGCTGCCCATGTCAGGAATAAAATTTCCTTTTGATAAAATTCCGTTGGAATCAATTTTTATGATCTCCCCTTCATTTACATTGATGAGTTCAGCTTTGTGCTTTTTGAGAAAAGAACCTGTAATGACTTCTTTCATTATCTCAGATGTTGAAGTATAAACATATAGTCCTAACTCAGCAAAATGTATAAGACATAAAGGATTGTCACCTTTTGAAATGTATAAATCATTATCGGAGCTTAAAATTGTAAATACAAAAGAACCGCATACAGCTTCTGACATTTTAGATATTGTATCAAAATTAAGATGCCCATATTTTTCAATAAGCTGAACCGCAGTGTAACTGTCAGTCTTAATTATTGTACTTGGAAGATTTTCAGCTTTTGCAAGAGCGTCATCATTGTACAGAACACCATTGTGACATAAAGCAAATTCACCGTCGGAGGTTTTACCTTTAAAAGGATGATTGTTGTAATTGTATTTTGGATTTCCCTGAGTGGTCATTCTTGTGTGGCCACTAAGAATTTTAATTTGAGCCGGTACAAAGAAATTCATTTTGTGTGCAGGCTTTGGTCTTTTGAATATCTTGATTTTTCCATTGCGTACATAAGCAATGCCAGAAGCGTCTTTTCCCCTTACTTCAGACTTGACTGCTAAAGTCTTTACAAGTTCCTTTAAATGTTTTTTGCTTAACTTGCTGCGGTAATTCACAAATCCGAATACAGCACACATATTAATCATCCTCCTCTTGGTTTACAGGTTCATTTACATACAGTCGTTTTTCCTTAAGGTATTTTACAAGCTCTGTGTATCCTTCATCAAGTGAAATTACAAAATCATTCCATGACTGCTTATGTATCTGATTGTCTGTAAGCTTTAATGCATTTTCACAAACAGCGTCAACAAGCTCCAGACAAGCCATAAAAGTATTCCATTTCAGCGTACCTCTGAACATGCGTATTTCCACTGTATTTGAGTTTGTGATGTTTATACATGCATAACGGCCTTTTGTGTTCTTTTTGGCATCTTCAAGAATTTCCTTTGGCTTGTCCTTGTAGCCGTATCTTGAAGCCCATCTCTCGAGGTTGTATTCGCTTCTTCTAGAAAATTTGAACAGCTCATTCCAGTGACTTTCAAAGAAAAACATTATTCTACTTATTACCTCCTCCTGCTGATCTTCGGTTTCACCCAGCTCTTTTCTTCCTATGTGTACATGAAGACCGCATGTGCTTGTGTTGTGTGAAAGATAGTGAAGACTTTTTGCACGGTGCATAATATCTGACCAGGGAAGTGCAAAACGATGATATTTAAGAGAACATGGGTAAGAAACAAGTTCCATTCCTTCTTCAAGAGAACCGTCGCTTTTTATGTAAATAACATTGTCATTTATGTTTGCAGTATCATATATTTCCACAGCATTGTCATTATCTTTTCCTCCCTCGTCTATTTCAAGTTCTACACCGTAATATCTGACATTTTCTTCATCACTGCATTTGAAAAATATTGGAATCGGCTTGTAGCTATAGTCATGAATAGGACCCTGACGGCAGTCATCGTAACAATCATCGCAGTAGGATTCGTCATTGCTCCAGTTTACATCTTCTGAATAGATAAGACAGCTACATTCAGTGCAGCAATAGTAATGATTTTCAAAACAATTTTCACATATCTTTATGTTTTCATCACTTCGGGAATTGGAGTTAAAATATCTTTCTCCGCAACAGTCACATTCAGAACTTGTCCACATAGAAAAAATATGATAAAATAAAGTATATGAGATACACA
>JBJERA010000235.1:0-5397 GCA_051882035.1 Hominimerdicola sp. | reverse complement strand
GTCGCCGTTTTTGCGGTATTCCTCGATTTTTGCCCTGACGTTTTCAACAATACCTACTGCCTCAGCTGTACCCAGAGCACCGTCAATAAAATCATTCTGCATATCGACTACGATAAGTGTTTTTTTCAATCTGTCCGACCCCTTTCAATATATTCAAAAAAGCCTTGTACACTTCGGAACAAGGCTCTCTGAATCAGTATATTTTCTTTCAGTGTATCAACACTTATTCATTAACTTTTGTTGCCTGTTCGACAAAAAGTTTTTTCTTTAACATTTGAATACATTATACCATAATGCAAAAAAATTATCAAGGGGTGACAGCAAATTTTTATAAACAGAAATGCCCCTTTCCGAAGAAAGGGGCAGAAAATCAGTATTCATTTTAATAATAGTAATTGCCGTAAGGACTGTTCATTGAATTATAGGAATTGAACTCGCCGTTTGCAAGTTCTTCCTCGTACTGAGCAGCCGCTTCCTCAACTGTTTTAGCCTTGCCATAGATGATTTTTTGCATTATAGCAGCGTTGGCATTGTAATTAGGCATAAGAACGTCCATACGATTAATTACTTCATTGGTGAAATAACCGTCAACAGGAATTCTTACTTCCTGAACGTCATAATTCATAAAGTCAAATGCGTCGCACAGCAATGAAGCAAGCTCACCTGTTGTCAAATCAGTGCTTACCTGTGGGAAAACTTTATTTGCAAGAGCGTCAAGCTCTATCAGACTAAGACTTTTAGCCTTGTTAATGATTTCATTGATAACACGTCTCTGACGTTCGGTTCTTTCAAAATCCGCATTGCCAACATATCTGAGACGTGCGTAAGCAAGCGCCTGATTACCGTTCAAGTGCTGTAAACCGCTTTTTGTAAGGTAGTCTGTATCATGCTTGTTACCAAGATATTTATTTTGCTCGTCAAGAGGGTCTTTCATTCCCTCTGCTTCTTCGGCAGTAACATTAACGTCAATGCCGCCAACAGCGTCAACGATATCAATGAATGTGTAAAAATTAACCATTATATATCTGTCAACAGCAACACCAAAATAATTTTCAATAGTTGTCCTCAAAAGGTCAGAGCCTTCATGCCAGTAAGCTGAATTAAGCTTGTTGGATTCGTACCCCTCCAAATAAACATACATATCTCGCATAAGAGAGGTCATGGTAATAGTTTTATTGGATTTATTCAGGGAAATAAGCATCATTACATCAGTATTTCCCCTATTGTTGTCCGTAGTGTCACGCAGATCCTCGCCAATAAGAAGAATATTCATAACATTTTCATCGGAAATAGGCTCAGCCTTGTTGGCAAGCTGTTCTTTAAGTTCTGCGTCTTTTTCAGCCTGATTGAAGGTATCCTCTTTATCGACGATCAGACTGCTGTCAATAGGTGCTTTTCCGGAATTTATGCTAGTGTCTTTATCTCTGTTCAAAAGACCGGAATAATGGAAAAACAGCCCAACAACAATCGCTGCAATAATAATGATAAACAAAAAGATAAAACCCAAGGTTACTCCGATTTTCTCTTTCTTAGTCCATTTTTTCTTGCCCTTTTCGTCAGATTTTTGATTTACGGAAGAATTTTTCTTTTTATTGTCCTCAGATTTTTGGGACGTATCATTTTTCTGAGAACTATTTTTGGAAACTGTATTTTGATTGCCGCCGGATTTTCGATTCTGATTATTACGGGCAGACCTGTTTGTGTGAGAACTGCCATTTTTTAAATCGTTTTTCTTTTTTTGTGAAGAATTATTTTGTTTATGGATCTTGTTGTCTTTATTTTGTTCAGTCTTTTGCTTTACATTCAAATCAATCTCACTGGTTTTGGCTGACTGATTTTCTGATTTATCATAATTTTTTTTATTCTCTATTGCATTGGAAATAAGTTCGGACAAATTTTCGTCTTTATTATCCTGAGTATTCCCATTAGGATTTTTCTTATCCATAAAATAAAGACCTCATTTCTAATCTGGCTTAGCCAATGTAAAAGACTGCCATACAAGCTGCATATCACGATTTGCCATTAAAAACTTCAAAAATCGCAATACAGCAAATATAATATATTATATACTATTTTTTTTATAATTACAACACATATATATTACAAATTTCGCTTTAATTTTACTTTGGTTTTTATAAATTCAAACAAAATCACTAAGTTTCATCACTATATCAACACATTTAATATGAGTATTTGCCAAAAATTAAAGAAATTATAAAAAATGACCTTTTACATAAAAAATAATAGTCGTGACAATTTTAAAAAAGTTTACGGAATTTTCTGCAAAAGACTTGCCTTTTGGCAAAAAATTTGTTATTATATATATTAAGATTGTTTCAAGGGCTTATTATGCCCTTTTAAATTTATTTATGGAGGTTTTATTGTTATGCCTACAAAATATGTCTTTGTTACGGGCGGTGTTGTTTCAGGTCTTGGAAAAGGAATTACTGCCGCTTCATTAGGACGTTTGCTGAAGGCTCGTGGTTACAGCGTTACAATTCAGAAATTTGACCCTTATATTAATGTGGATCCAGGTACAATGTCACCTTATCAGCACGGAGAGGTTTTTGTTACTGATGACGGAGCTGAAACTGACCTTGACCTTGGTCATTATGAGAGATTTATTGACGAAAATCTTTCCGTCAATTCAAATGTTACAACAGGCAAGATTTATTGGAATGTTTTGAATAAGGAAAGACGTGGCGAGTATCTTGGAAGTACTGTCCAGGTTGTTCCTCATATTACCAATGAAATTAAGGATAAACTTTACAGAGTAGGCAAGGATACCAATACTGATATTGTTATTACCGAAATCGGCGGAACTGTGGGCGATATTGAGTCTACTCCTTTCCTTGAAGCTATCAGACAAGCTTCTATCGAGCTTGGCAAGGAAAATTCCGTATTTATTCATGTTTGTCTTTTGCCTTATATTTCAGGTTCTAAGGAATTGAAGTCAAAACCTACTCAGCATTCTGTTAAAGAGCTTTTGTCTATCGGAATTCAGCCTAATATTCTTGTTCTTCGTTCTGAAATGGAAATTCCGGAGGACATGAAGCAGAAGATTGGTCTTTTCTGTAATGTAAGAGGCGAGGATGTTATTCAAAATCTTACTGCACCTTCGCTTTATGAAGTTCCAATCTGGCTTGAAAAGGAAGGTCTTGCTGATATAGTTTGTCATCACCTTAACCTTGAATGCAAAAAGCCTGACCTCAAAGATTGGGAAGATATGATTGACAGAGTTAAAAACTGCAAGAAAAAGGTTACTATTGGTCTTGTTGGCAAGTATGTTGAGCTTGAAGACGCTTATCTTTCTGTTGCTGAGGCTCTCAGACATGGTGGATTTGAGAATAGCGCAGAGGTTGATATTAAGTGGATCCAGTCTGAAAATATTGACAGCTCCAATGTTGCACAAACTCTTGCAGGATGCGACGGAATTATTGTTCCGGGAGGATTTGGCGACAGAGGTATCGAGGGCATGATCGAGTCTATCAGATATGCAAGAGAGAATAAAATTCCTATGTTCGGAATTTGTCTTGGTATGCAAATGTCTGTGGTTGAGTTTGCAAGAAATGCAGCAGGTCTTGCAGGTGCAAATTCTTCCGAGTTTGGCGAAACTCCTTATCCTGTAATCGACATTATGGATTCTCAGAAGGATATTACCGAAAAGGGAGGTACTATGCGTCTTGGCTTGTATCCATGTAAGCTTACAGCAGGTTCAATAAGCAGAGATGTTTATGGTTCCGACCTTATTTACGAGCGTCACCGTCACCGTTGGGAGTTCAATAATGAATTCAGAAAGGCTTTGACAGAAAAGGGCCTTATTCTTGCAGGTCTTTCACCTGACGAAAAGCTTGTTGAAATTGTTGAGCTTTCTAAGGATGTTCATCCTTGGTTTGTGGGAGTACAGTTCCACCCTGAGTTTAAATCCCGTCCAAACCGTGCACATTATCTATTTAAGGATTTTATCAGAGCGGCTGTGGAAAATTCAGAAAATTAATCATTTGTGCAATCCTGCTGTATGGTGGGGTTGCTTTTTTGTTAAATAGAAACAAAAAAATCGGAAAGCTATTGATTTTTTATCGTAATATGATATAATTGGTGTTAGATAATTATTTAATATAATTTTAAAAGGAGTGTTTTAGAATGGCAGATTTAAAAGGAACAAAAACAGAGGCAAATTTGATGGCGGCTTTTGCAGGTGAGTCACAGGCAAGAAATAAGTATACATATTATGCAAGCAAGGCTAAAAAGAACGGATATGTTCAGATTGCCAATATTTTCGAGGAAACGGCTAACAACGAAAAGGAACACGCAAAAATCTGGTTCAAGCTGCTGCATGGCGGTATTCCTGATACTGTTACCAATTTGAAAGACGCTGCTGATGGCGAAAATTACGAATGGACTGATATGTATGCTCAGTTTGCAAAAGAGGCGAGAGAGGAAGGTTTTGATCATATTGCCGATCTTTTTGAAAAGGTAGGAGAAATCGAAAAGGAGCATGAGGAAAGATACAGAAAGCTTCTGGCGAATATTGAGGGCGATTTGGTGTTCTCAAAGGACGGCGACTGCGTATGGCAGTGCATTAACTGCGGTCATATCGTAATCGGCAAGAAAGCTCCTGATGTATGTCCTGTTTGTGCTCACCCACAGTCATATTTTCAGGTTAAGGCTGATAATTACTAAGATGTTTTAAAACGCAGCTTCGGCTGCGTTTTTTTGCAAATATATTTTATATGATTTAAACAAAAAGTTTATAATTATAATTCGAAAATATGTTGACATTTGCGAAATATGTGCTATAATATAAATATAGAATAAATATATTTATATTGCATAAAATAGCTTATATGCCTTTTGGCATTCATAAATTTTCATTACATTTTCCTTCAATTTTATCGGACTGTCACAAAGGTGATGGTCCGATTTTACTTGATGTACAGATTCTTGCTGTTTCGCTTGCAAAATCATGGATATTATGCTATAATAATTTTCGGAAAATTCTGAAACTGTGCGTTTAAACGGGAGGTGTTCGGGTGATAAGCGGACTTCAAAAGCCTATTGAATATCTTAAAGGCGTGGGACTTAAAAGGGCTGGGTTATATGGAAAGCTTGGCATTGCAACGGTCTGGGATTTGCTTAACCACTTTCCGAGAGATTACATAGATTATACCAGCCCTATACCTATTTCACAAGCACCTTTGAATGAGTCTGTCATTATTAAAGGTAGGATCGTGAAAAAAATGCCTGAGGCTCATATCCGCAAAGGACTTTCGGTGTATAAGGCGATTTTTACCGATGATGAAACTGATATTGTTATTGTGATTTACAATAATGGATTTTTCTTTCAGCAACTTGAATTGGAGCGGGAATATATTCTTTGCGGAAAACTTTCGGGAA
>JBJERA010000234.1:0-5406 GCA_051882035.1 Hominimerdicola sp. | reverse complement strand
ATTTCTATTTTACCACAGTTTGCTGACTTTTTACAGACTTTTTTTCAAAGGGTCACACACAAAAAACCTGACTACACGCTGATGAACGGAACCAATATCAAATCATTTTTAGATGCTAAATCTCTGGATGTCAACATATTTACAAGTAAAGAAACAGCCTTTCAGATACGTTCCTACGGTTGGTCAGCACAGTCCCCGTGTGCATTTGTATCAAACTTTGAACAATTCGTAATATACGATACTCGCTTTATACCCTCTCCGGATCAGAGTGCTGATATGGGAACAAAGCAGTATTCCATTGATGAATACATTGAAAATTTCGATATACTCTATGAACATTTATGGCATGATAATATTTGCTCTAATCATCTTGAACAGCTTTATAAGACTAAAGCTATTGAGGGCAATAACCAGCTCGATAGTAACTTTATGCTTATGCTGTCAGATTTCAGAATAAAGCTCGCAAAGAGATTAGTTGAGCTTAACCCTGACGTTATTAATAGTGTTTCGATACTCAATTATTATGTTCAGGTGATTCTGGACCGTATCATTTTTATCAGAGTATGTGAATCAAAAGAAATAGAAAAGCACGAAAAACTGAAGCATTTTCTGTCTGACGAAAATGGCTTTTGGGATTCATTCAAGAACAGCTGTTATATGGAATTCTATGATCATTATGACGGAGCTATGTTCAAGCGTGATGAATTGTTCCAGAACCTTAATATCGACAACGATGTTTTTGCCGAGTTTGTTAACGGCTTGTATTACCCTTTTCCATACCGTTTTGACGTAATTCCTGTTAAGGTTATCGCTAATATTTACGAGGAGTTCCTCGGTAAGCAGCTTGTTATTAATAACGGTGAAATAGAGGAAGTTACAAAATCTGAATATGTCAAGACAAATGGAGCTGTCTGCACTCCGGAGCATATTGTTGATATGATCTGTAAGCAGACGATTGATCTATCTGATGTAAAAACAATAGAAGATATCTTCAATATCAAAGTGCTTGATCCTTGTTGTGGATCAGGTGTATTTGCTGTATCTGTTTATGAATTGCTGACAAAGAAAATGATAGCAATTCTCAGTTCCGATGAAAATGCCCGAAGCAAATACAGTGATTATTTCTATGTGCAGGACGAAAGTTATATACTCACAATTGCAGGCAGACGAGCTATTGTCACAAACTGCATTCATGGAATAGATTGCGACGAAGCTGCTATTGAAGTTACTAAGATGTCATTGGCATTGAAGATTGTTGACGGAAACAATCCTTTAGCCTGGAATGGTATCGGTGCATTCGGAGAGAAAATACTCCGTGATATAGACGGTAATATAAAGCTCGGAAACACTCTTGTAAGCACCGATAATCGTATTCCTGCAAAACATATTGCTGAAATCAAGCCTTTTGATATTAAAGTTGCATTTGCTGATGTTTTCAGTAAAAACAAAGGCTTTTCCTATGTCATAGGTAATCCGCCCTACGTTGAGACAAAGCATTTTAAAGCTGCACAGCCGTTGATGCATGATTATCTAAGCACAAAGTATAGCTCATTTGAGGGTAAAGCTGATCTCTCAGTATTATTTATCGAGAAATGTATCAGTCTCCTCAGTTCAAATGGCAAACTCGGATTTATCATTCAAAGACGTTGGTTCAAAACCGACTATGGACGTTCAATTCGTACTCTGATCAATGAAGGAAAATACCTTGAGAAGCTGATTGACTTCAAAGCAACAGATATTTTCAAAGGCAGGATTACCTATGTTTCAATCATGGTTCTTTCAAAAAAGAAAAATGATAGTGTTCAATACTTCTTTATGCCCTCAGAAGCAGAAGATATAAAGACTATATTTGAAAACAGCGAAGATAATGGTAATTTTGAAACTTGTGACTTTGCTTCATTGCCAATTAAAACAGGAACTGAAAGCTGGTCATATGACAACTATCAGATAGAAGAAATCAAAAAGAGACTTTCTGAAACTTGCGGTGTCCTGGGAGATTATCCGAAGTTAGCTGTAAAGGACGGTATCCAGGCTCTTTGGAAGAAGATGTATCATCTGACCGATTGCCGTATAGACGGAAAGTATGTTATTGGTAAGAACGGCTTTAAAGAAACTGTAAAAGTTGAAAAAGATGCTGTAAAGGCAGTGATCTATAACCGAGAGTTCTATCCTTTCAAAAAGGTTGAACCTGATGCTTACTGCATATTCCCATATGAAGGGGCAACCAATGATATTATTCCTTTTCCGGAGCTGAAAGAGAAATATCCTCTGTTATCTGAATACTTGTCAGCAAATAAGCAACGGATCACAGAGCAGGTTGAGTGCTATGAAGGTGATTTATGGCACAGATTCACTCGTGAGCATAATCATACACTATATAATGTGGATAAGATTATTATTCCGATGACGGCAAGAGATACAATAGCAACTTTTATTAACGATAAAGGTCTATATATGGATAATGCTAATGTGTGGTTCATCACTGTCAAGGGAGCGTCTGCTGATTTGATGAAAGCTATCACCTGCATTATCAATTCGACAATATTTACTGTCCTCGGAAAATCAGGTGCTAATCCTCAGAGTGGCGGATACTATAAGTTTAACAAGCAATTCCTGATACCTATTCCTTTTCCTATTGAAGCAGTGACGGAAAAATCTGATTGTGTAGCGAAACTTGCAAAATACTATTCTGAGATTTCCGAACTACAGGAACAGTATTTATCAGCGACTTTCAATACCAAAGAGATCATAGCAGGACAGCTCAGACAGTTATGGGCAGAGCTTGATGATATTTGTTACACACTTTATAAAGTAACAGCTCAGGAGAAACAGCAGATTATCAATATGGGACGAACGGTAAGCCGTATCGACCTTCTGAATGGAGTTAAGTGATATGAACGTAAAACAGCTTGTAAATAAGTTGCTGAAACTATCAGGTGATGTTACAAGCATCGAAAAGGCATTGATTTACTCTTTTGCTGATAAAATCGCTATTGACACTGATAAAAGTCAGTGGTTGAGTAGCTATTTGTCGGATATTGATTATTCTGCTGTGGATAAGGTTAATCAGATCACAGAGAGTAAACTGACGCTAAACGAACTTATCGCTATTTTTGAGATGCTCGTTCCTCAAAGTGAAAAGAAAGAAAAGGGCGTAGTATACACTCCAGAGATCATAACAAGATACATTGTCAGCAACACGCTGAATTGCGACAATATCCCTACTGTACTTGATCCTTCATGTGGGTGTGGAGCTTTTCTTGTTACGGCTGCAGAATATATGCACGAAAGATACTGTATTTCGTATTCTGAGATAATATCTTCATATCTCTATGGTGTTGATATAGACAGCAATGCAATAGATAGAATCAAGTCTTTGCTATCTTTGATTGTTCTCATGAACGGCGAAGAAGAAAAGTGCAGTTTTAACTTTATATGTGCAGATACGCTTGATAAAGAAACTTATGACAGGCTTCATAAAATGTGCAGGAACGGATTTGATTGTGTAGTAGGCAATCCTCCTTATGTTCGTAATAAAAACATAAGCGAAAGCACAAAATGTCATCTTTCTAACTGGGTATCATCTTCTGTCGGCAATGTTGATCTCTATATTCCTTTCTTTGAAATAGGTATCAACCTTCTTTCAGATAACGGTAAACTCGGTTATATCTCTCCGAACAGTTATCTTCAAGGTGTAAATGGAAGAAGTCTTAGAAAGTATTTTGCGACTGTACAGCATCAACTGGAAATCATAGATTTCAGGGATAGTCAGGTCTTTGAAAATGTTACAAGCTATACTTGCATAACTTTGATAGACAAATCTATCAAAACAAATACTATAAAGTATTTCAGGTTAAAGGAAACCAATACATTAGAAAAGCATACTTTCTCTGAGTATCATTATACAGATTTCCCTGATGGAAAACCGTGGAGAATGCGAGAAAGCAGTATAGATGAGATCATACACAAGCTCGAATCATCTGGCACTCCACTGTCGCATTGGAAAATCCGTAACGGTCTTGCTACTTTAAAGAATGATCTTTACTTCTTTTCGCCTATAAAAGAAGATACCAAGTATTACTACAGGGAATACAACGGGAAATCCTATAAGATAGAAAAGGGTATTTGCATTAAGGTTGCAAAACCAAACATAATAAAAAGCGAAGCAGAGTTGAAACAGAAAATGGAAATAGCAATTTTTCCATATACACATACTGATAGTAACTATCAGATTATTGAAGAAGACGTTTTTAAATCTTCCTTCCCTGAAGCGTATAAATTCCTTACAGAGTACAAATCACTGTTGCTTAACAGAGATAAGGGACACGGTAATTATCCTGCCTGGTACGCTTACGGAAGAACTCAGGGCATGAACAACTTCGGAAAGAAACTCCTTATACCATACATAAGCGGAAGCCCTGTTGCTGTTCTTTCCTTAGATCCTGATGTATTATTCTACTGTGGATATGCTCTTCTCTCCGAGGATATTGAGGAACTGAAAATACTCAAAGTGTTTCTCGAATCAGAAGCATTTTGGTACTATATCTTCCACACAAGCAAACCCTACTCTAAGGGATATATGGCTTTCGCAAAGAATTACATAGTAAACTTTACAATTCCGGAGCTTTCTGAAAAAGAAAAGGCATATCTGCTGGATTCGCATACACGTGAGGAGTTGGACGAGTTTGTATGGGAAAAATACAAATGTAAACCGATAAATGCTTAAATCAGGTGAAAACAATGATTACAAAAATCAAAATGCGTAATTGTGCCACTTACGATGAAGAAGGTATTGAGTTATCCGACTGCTCAAAAGTTAATTTTATATATGGTCCAAATGGAAGTGGTAAATCAACGATAAGTAATTATTTTCAAGAGCCAACTGCTCTCAAATATCATGATTGTTCAGTTGTATGGGAATATGATCAACCATTAGAAGTATTGGTTTATAACAGACATTTCAAGGAGTCTAATTTCTCCGGTGATATTGATGGTATTTTCACGCTCGGCAAAGATGTAATTGATGATATGACAGCTATAGATGCTTTGAAAGCGAGAAAAAAGGGATTATCAGATGAAGTAAAAAAGAAAAAGACTTTATTACAACAAAAGAAGGAAGAATTAGAGAAACATACACAGGATTTTCAAGATACGATCTGGAATGTCATATTAAAACAAAACGAAGCAGATTTTCAGGAAGCATTTGCTGGTTATAGAGGAAGTAAGAAAATCTTTTTCAATCAAGTGATTAAGCGCTACAAAGAAGGACATTCTTCTCCTCATTCACGAGAGGAACTTCAGAAAAAATCGTCAACTCTATTTGCTGAAAAGCCAGAAAAGCACGATCTGTTAAAATTAGAATATAAAGATATTCTTGAAGAATTACATTCTGTTGAAACATCCGAT
>JBJERA010000233.1:0-5447 GCA_051882035.1 Hominimerdicola sp. | reverse complement strand
GACCGCAGACCATATTATCGACTTAGGTCCTGAGGGAGGCGACGGAGGCGGAACAATCGTCTGCACAGGAACTCCTGAGGATATTGCAAAGTGCGAGGAGTCTTATACTGGAAAATATTTAAGGAAAATGCTGTAATTTTTATCACCGCTGAATCATATAATTCAGCGGTGATAATTTATGTTTCAGTTAAAAATAAAGAATGTGAAATACGGAATATCGTTCAGCTTTTTTGCCGCCATAGCATTGCTTTATCTATGCTCCGACGCTATGACGGATAAGGTGCTGATTGCTTTGCTATGCTGCGCTTTTCACGAGCTGGGGCATATTTTTTTTATGACGCTTTTTTCATCGCCCCCTGAAAAGATAGTTGTTTACGGCGGAGGAATACGCATAACTCCAAGAAATGAAAAAATGCTTTCGGATACAAAGGATATTATTATTTTGCTGGCAGGCTGTGGGGTAAATTTTCTGCTTGCTTTTATTACGGTTATGATAAACGGCAAGCCGGATTTTTTTGCCGAAACCAATATATTGCTTGGCATTTTCAATCTTTTGCCGTTTAAATATTTTGACGGGGGAAAGGTTCTTGAAAAAATCTGCAAGGGCGGACGTGCTTACGATTGTATAAGAGGAATTTTTATACTTATGTCGGCGATAGTGATAATTCAGATGAACTTAAACGGCATGATGAATATTTCTTTTATACTTACCTTTGTTTTTGTTGCAATTTCGGAGTTTTTGTATTGATAAGGTTGCAAAAATCGCATATATGTGATATACTAAATATGTATGTAAATTTATTATGAAGGACTGCGTTATGAAAAAGTGGATTATTAATAAACCTGATTTGCCAAAAGTCGATGAGTTTTCTAAAAAATGCGACCTTAACCGACTTGTCCTAGAAATTATGACTGCAAGAGGTTATACGGATTTTCAGCAGATTGTTGATTTTTTCAGCATGACTGAGCTTTCCGATCCTTTTCTTATAAAGGATATGGATATTGCTGTTGAAACAATTAATAATGCTGTGGACAGATATGATTTGATTTGCGTTTACGGCGATTATGACTGCGACGGAATTACTGCGACTTCGATTTTGTATAATTATCTTGAAAGCATGGGTGCAAATGTAATGTATTATATCCCCGAGCGTGAGGCGGGATATGGTATAAATATGCATGCGGTTCAGGAACTTTGCGATAAGGGCGTTAAGCTTATCATAACCGTTGACAACGGAATTTCTGCCGTTGCAGAGGCTGAAAAAATTGCTGAACTGGGTATGACGTTGGTTATTACTGACCATCACCAGCCGCCTGAAATCCTGCCTAAGGCAAGGGCTATCGTCAATCCCCACAGAGCAGATTGTCCGTCGGTTTACAAAGACCTTGCAGGTGTAGGAGTAGCTTTAAAACTTTGCGCTGCTCTTGACGGGGGAAGTTATGACGCTGTGTTGGAACAGTATGCAGATGTTTGTGCTATCGGCACAGTTGCCGATATTGTTCCGCTGACGGGTGAAAACAGAACTATTGTGAAGAACGGTTTGCAATATCTTGCTAATACGGAAATTTTGGGACTTGACACTCTTATGCAAAAGGCTAAAATTGACAGAGGTTCGATTAATTCTACAAATGTGGCATTCAGAATAGCTCCCGTTATCAATGCATCGGGACGATTCGGCTCGCCTATAACTGCGGTAAAAGCTTTGCTTTGCGAGGACGAAAGCGATGCAGAGGATTATGTTGACACTTTGCTTACGCTGAACGCACAGCGAAAAGAAACCGAAACTGCTATTATGACGGAGATTGTAAATTATATTAACGCAAATCCAGAAATTTTAAATCATCGTGTAATGGTTTTATCAGGCAAAAACTGGCATCATGGAGTTATCGGAATTGTTTCGGCAAGGATACTTGATTTTTACGGCAAGCCGAATATTCTTATTTCTATCGAGGAAAACGGCGAGGCAAGAGGTTCTGCACGAAGCGTCAAGGGATTTAATATTTTTAAGTGCTTTGAAAGCTGTGGGTCTGTGCTTGAAAAATTCGGCGGACATGAGTGTGCGGGCGGTCTTTCTTTAAAAGCGGAAAACATAGAAAAATTTACGCAAATGGTTTATGATTATGCCGATTCTCAGGAGAAAATTCCTGTGTCTGTGCTGACTGCGGATAAGCTGTTAATGCCTCAGGATATCAGTATTGAAAATATCAAAGGTCTTGACAGAATGGAGCCTTTTGGGGCGGAAAATCCTCAGCCGGTATTTGCAATGCTTGGTGCGAGAGTTGATAGAATTATTCCTCTTTCGCAGGGCAAACACACAAAGATTGATTTTAATTACGGCGGTTACAAGGGGCAGGCGCTTATTTTTTCTCTTAATCCTGAAAAAGCCTGCTTTGCTGTGGGCGATAAAATTGATATGCTTGTTAATCTTGAAATAAATAATTTTAACGGCAGGGAGTCTGTTGCAATAAAAGTAATCGACCATAGACTGAGTACCGTTAAGCAGGAAAGATATTTTTCTGCAAAGGATTGCTACGAAAAGCTTATGAGGGGCGAAAATCTGCCGGAAACTTTTATAAGGAAAATTATTCCTTCAAGAGATGAGCTTATAACGGTTTACAAATACATAAAGCAGATTGGCGCAACCACTCTTGATAATCTTTTTATGCGGCTTTCAAGCGATACGATGAATTACTGCAAACTGCATATATGTATAGATATTTTTAATGATAAAGAGCTTATTGAATTCAAGCCTGCTACACTTAAAATCAAGTGTCTGCCGGTTGAAAAAAGGGTTGACATTACTCAGTCGGAAACGCTTGTAAGACTTAATTCTATGCTCGGAAAGGCGGGACGTTAAAATGGCAGAAAACAATACACCTACTCAGAACGAAGTAAAAAAAGCAGTTGAACCTCACTATATGTGGAAAAATACTGTCTGCACCATTGACACTCTTATACAGAAAATTTTAGACAGTGAAAAGCAGTATGATTTGTCCAAAATAGTTTCTGCCTATGAGCTTGCCGAAAAATATCATGCCGACCAGAAGAGAGAGTCGGGAGAACCGTATATTTCTCATCCCCTTGCAGTAGCGGATATTCTGCTTGATTTGGGTATGGATACGGATACTATATGTTCGGCTCTTTTGCATGACGTAGTTGAGGATACTGAATGTACTCTTGAAACTCTGCAAAAGCTGTTCGGTACGGACGTTGCAATGCTTGTAAACGGTGTTACAAAGCTGAAAAAGGTCGAAATTTTCACTAAGGACGAGCAGAAAGCTGAAAATATCAGAAAAATACTTATTTCAATGAGCGAGGATATAAGAGTTATTATTATTAAGCTTGCGGACAGACTTCATAATATGAGGACTCTTAATTACTGTCGTGAGGAAAAGAGAAGAACTATCGCTCACGAAACAATGAATATTTATGCTCCGATTGCTCACAGACTTGGAATACGTTCTATTAAAGACCAGCTTGAAGATTTATCCTTTTTTTATCTGGACCCGTATGCTTATGAGGAAATCGAGGATCAGATGAGACTGAGAAGCGGCAGCCGTGACCAGCTTGTTGAAGATATTAAGAAAAGAATCGCCGACAGGCTTGCTAAGGATTTTGACCCTCTGCCGCAGATTGACGGACGAGTTAAGAGCAATTACGGTATTTACAAGAAGGTTTACCGTGACGGAAAGGAAATAGACCAGATTTATGACAGATATGCTGTAAGGATCATTGTGAATACTGTAAATGAGTGCTATAATGTGCTTGGAATAATTCATGATATGTTCCGACCTATTCCTAACAGGTTTAAGGACTATATTTCTACTCCTAAGCCTAATATGTATCAGTCGCTTCATACAACGGTTATCGGACGAGAGGGTATTCCTTTCGAGGTTCAGATAAGAACATGGGAAATGCACAGAACTGCTGAATACGGAATTGCCGCTCACTGGAAGTACAAAGAGGGTGTACATGGCAGTACTCGTGATGACAACAGACTTGCATGGATAAGACAGATTATCGAATCACAGCAGGAGTCAAACGATGTTGAAGAAATTGTAAGGGCGATTAAGAACGATCTTGCGCCTGAGGACGTTTTTGCATTTACTCCAAAGGGCGATATGATCACTCTGCCTGCGGGTTCTACGGTAATTGATTTTGCTTATGCTATTCATACTCAGGTAGGACACAAAATGTGCGGTGCAAAGGCTGACAAGAAAATGGTTTCCTATGATTACCAGATAAAAACGGGGGAGATAATTGAAATTCTCACAACAAACGTTGAGGGACATGGCCCAAGCCGTTCGTGGTTGAATATCTGCAAAACCAATGAAGCTAAGTCGAAGATACGTTCGTGGTTTAAAAAAGAACGCCGAGAGGAAAACATTTTCGAGGGAAAAACTGCTCTTGAACGTGAATTCAGAAGAAATCTTATCCGAGTGCCTGAGGACGAGCTTGAAGATTTTCTCAGACTTGATATGAAACGTCACAACTGCGATACGCTGGACGATTTCTTTGCGGCAATAGGCTATGGCGGCGTTCAGCTTTCAAAAGTTATGCAGAGGCTGAAATCAGAGTATAACAAGAAATACGGCGAAAAGGCTGTAAAAGAGGAGCAGGTTGTTGAGGACATTAAGCCGAGGACCAAAAATTCTTCGGGTGTTATCGTTGACGGAATTGACGACTGTGTGATTAAGTTTGCACAATGCTGTAATCCTTTACCGGGTGATGAAATTGTGGGCTTTATTACAAGAGGTCACGGAATTTCGGTTCATAAGTGCGACTGTATTAATTATATTTCTCAGAAAGATCAGCCTGAAAATGCGGCTAGGTGGATAAAAGTAAAGTGGGAGGAAAAGCCAAAACAGTCTACTTATTTCAAGACGACGCTTGATATTATTGCGGTTGACAGAATTGGTTTGCTTGCAGATGTTTCCACAACTCTTGCGGCAATTAATATTTATATTTATGAATCATCTTCCCGTGAGCTGAAAAATGGAAACGCTATTCTTACGGTTACATTGAGTGTCGCAGGCATGGATCAGCTTAACGGAGTTATTTCAAGATTACAGAAAATTAAAAACGTTATTTCCGTAGAACGCAGCGGAAAATAAGTCTGAAAGGGCGGTTGTTATGCGAATTTTTAAGCTTAAACCATTGAGCGTGTGCGATACGAATTGTTATATTGTGGCAAGCCAACAGAACAATGCGGTTCTAATTGACGCTCCTGCTGACGCTGATTATATTATTGAACAGCTTGAATTTTACGGAGTAACTCTGAAAAAGATTTTTATTACTCACGGACATTTCGACCATATCGGCGCAGTTGCCGATTTGGTTGAAAAAACAGGCTGCGAGGTTTATATTGACATATTTGATAAAAACAAGCTTTCGGACAATTCGGGAGCTTTGGCAAATCTTTTCAGAATTGCAGGGTACAGAAGTT
>JBJERA010000232.1:0-5515 GCA_051882035.1 Hominimerdicola sp. | reverse complement strand
ATTGCGGAATTAAGCTCTCTGCGCAGCGCAAGAAGTTCTTCGGCGGTGCCAGAATATTCTTCGGGCGGCTTGATATGACCTACCGCAAGCGTAGATTCAAGCTGCGACAGAACGGCTTTTTTCTGCGCCTTGTTAGAGTGCAGTTCAAGACAAAACGGGTCGAGTCCGATGGACGCAAGTCTTTTCTGAACAACTGAAAGTGCTGCCATTTTTTCCGCTACGAAAAGGACGGATTTTCCATTGTAAAGTGCATTTGCGATCATGTTTGTTATGGTCTGCGATTTGCCCGTGCCGGGAGGGCCGTGGAGAACGAAACTCTCTCCCTGCGCCGCCTGATATACAGCGGCTAGCTGTGAGGAGTCTGCGTCCATCGGCACAGCCATGTCCGATGGTTTAAGAATGTTGTCCAGCATACGGGGGCCTAAATCTCTGCTTACCGGCTCCCAGTTTAATTTTCCACTGATAAGAGAGGAAACTACCTTGTTCTGTTCAAGCTCTTCACAGCGGCTGCGGATATCGTTCCACATTATAAACTGGCTGAAACTGAATTGACCCAGAAAGGCTATCTCTTCAATATCCCAGCGCCGCTTAGACATAACGCCGTTTCTTATGGTATTGAAAACAAGAGGTATGTCGGTTCCTTTTTCGTCCTGCGGCAGGGGATCAAGTCCCTTTATATCAATGCCGAAATCCTGACGCAGCATTTCCAGCAAGGTTATGTTCATCTGGGTTTCTTCTTCCCGTATGCGTATAGAGTAGGAGCGATCCTGTATCTTCCGTATGATCTCCACGGGTATCATGACCAGCGGCGCAAAACGGGGACGTTCGCTTTTATCGTTCTCAAACCATCTTAGAAATCCAAGTGCAAGATACAGCGTGTTTGCACCGTTTTCCTCAATGCTGAGCTTTGCGGCACGGTGTATCTTTTTAAGTATCTGTTCAAGCTGCGATTCGGATATAAACGTTCTTATACGGTGCGATTTAAACTCCGACTCGCTTATTGTGGCTATCAGATCCTTTTCGTTCTCTATTTCAAATATCTTGCTGTCGGATAAAGTAAGTGTGATCTCAGAGGGTGCGGGCATTATCCTGAACGATTCGCCGTCTGCTATTGCATCTTCAAGTGAGGCAAGGTCGCTTGTCATAAATTGTACCGAACTGGAATTTGGTCGGAAATTCAGCAGAGAATTACGCAGGGAAAGATCCAGCAGCTTGCGTTCCCATAGCGTTTTTCTCGTTATTTCGGTATTGCTTTCCGAAATTGCGGCGTGACGTGAAAGATCTATCTCACGGGGCGCATTTGTGATCTGATCTTCCTTTCCTTTGCCGTAATCCACAGCGGTAAACACGCCGTTCTCTGCGACACGGGCAGGTATAGGACGTATTCCGTTTCCACGGCATCGCTTTATGTCGATAGCCATAAGAAACTCTGACGGATCAATCAGACGGTCGTTTGCGTGCTTTTCAGCATGGTCGAAATCGATGTTTTTTCCTGCGGTGAAATCGGTACATTCCACAAGGCACAGCATATCCATTCCGTCGGCTGTGCGCTTTGTAACAGCGGAGATGTCGTCCTCCGCACAGTTTTCAAAGGTCTCCTCTTCAAGCCAGCAGCCGCAGAAAGCGTGCCCCTTGATTATCATTATCAGAGGATTCAGCCCGACCGATTCCAGACAGGAAGCAAACAGGATCGCCAAATCAAGACAGGTTCCGCCCTTTTGTTCAAGGACGGTATAAGGCATACGGATACGCTGACCGACCTGCTCAAAGCTTGCCGGCGGATTTCTATATGCGATGTTTTCCGTTTGCAGTGCCGCATAGACAGAAGCGATCTGCTTTTTTACAACGTTTGGATTACGGCTTTGATAGCCTACAAACGACGGGTCTCCCGTCCATTCTTTAAGGTGCATTCCTGCTTTTGCGGATATTTCCTCCACTTTCGGATGATTAGGCGAAAGGAACGCCGCAGTAAGCTCAGGGATAATGGAGTATCCAAGCCACTGATCGAAGGGGAGCAAATCTATATCCTTGATGACATCGCACAGCTCTTCGCCTGCGCTGACTGCCGTGAAATGAATGCTGGCAGACATCTTTTCGGTAAGCGAAAACAGAAACTCTGAGGACAGTATCAGTCTTACGGGAGAAATCTCAACAGGCTCTCCGGGAGCAAGACAGCTTATTTCTGTTTCAAACGGCTTTATAAATTCAGGCTCTGAGTTTATCCTCACCATAATGTTTTTTATCGGTTCTTCTGTATTGTTTGCAAGCGTTATACTTCGTACGGCAGGAATATAGTTCTGCTGCATTGCGTAGCTTATCATGCCCAACATCTGGACGTTGAATGTTATTTTATTATCCAAATCTTATCGACCTTTCTTTTTGCGTAGTCTGTAAATTATGACTTATTCCACTGGCTGATTTTAATCAATTATACCATAAAAAAGCGCAAGAGTCAACGTATTTTTGGCTAGTATGTTAAGTTCGTTCATACCCGTCAAATAATCTGCATCTTTACTCCCCTGCCACATCTTGTGTATAATAAAAACCAGCCAGCGCCTGATTCACAGTCAGTAAAAACAACAGCTGCAAGTTAAAACAGAGGATATGACGAAGAAAAAAAGAAAGACGAAGTCTTTACTTTTGAAAAAGCTTTACACTACAAATTAATCGGTCAGAAAACTCCTTTTTCGGATTCTCTGACCGATTTTTCTTATTTTTGGCTGAAACAACTTTTTTGACTTTCAAAGTAATTTTTGTTATCATATATTAAATTAGAGCCACACCGCACAACATAAGAAAAAGCCTTCAAGCAACATAGGTATGTCACTTGAAGGCACTAATCTGGTGCGGCAAATGGGACTTGAACCCATACGTCAAAGACACACGCCCCTCAAACGTGCCTGTCTGCCTATGATAAAATCATACATTAATAAAATATTAAGTTATTTAATATGAATAAGTCAACGCAAATCAAGTAAATTTTCTTTCTGACAGAAAGTTAAAAATATGAGAGTTGAAATTTGCACATAGGGCGGTCACTCCCCCTAGCTCTCACCAATGGTATAAACAGCGATTGCAACGCTGATGAGGACGGCTATTCCCAATCAACCCTGACGTCCTCTTTTTATACCCAAAACTTCAAATTGGAAAGATTGCAAAGAGGAATGAAAAATGGTAATTGTTGCTGATATAATAAGAGATAACGACATTAACACAATGGTTAAGGTTCAGGGGAAAATCCCATGGACGATTGTGATGCTTGGACGGAAACCTATTATCAAGGCAGGCTCGGGGACATACCCGACAGCCTGCGAAATTGCAAGGTCTTGGGAACTGGGTGGTTAATCGGTTCGCAATGCCACTGCATAAACATACCATATATTAAAAAGGTAAGATAATATATCACGAACCGAGCCGACAGAAACCTGTCGGCTTGATTGATGATATATTATTATCATCAGCATAGAGCAAGGTAGCTCCTTGTTAGCAGCAGGTTAAGTGTTCTTCCCTGCTGCTTTTTCTATGTTTTTCTGACAGAAAAGAACACAAAATTTGAAAGGACTGATTTTTTATGAAGAACACAAAAATTATTGCTATCTCAAACCAAAAAGGCGGAGTTGCAAAAACTACCACAGCAGTTAATTTAGGAGCTATGCTTTCATTGAAAGGATATAAGGTGCTGCTGATTGACCTTGACTCACAAGGTTCTTTATCAAATTATATGGGACATGAGTATAATCCGTCACAGAACACTATTAATGAGGTTATGCGTTCTGTAATTGACAGAAATCCTATTGATGTCAGGTCTGCTATCTGTCAGAATGAAGAAAATAGTGTTGACTATATTCCTGCGGATATTCGGTTCGCAACAATGGAAATGTCACTTGTAAATATTATTAGCCGTGAAACGGTTCTTAAACGTGCTTTAAATACTGACTTGGATTATGATTACATAATCATTGATTGTCTGCCGGCTTACGGAATTGTGCTGTATAATGCTCTGACCGTTGCCGATTATGTGCTTGTTCCTGTTCAGGCTCAGAAGATGGCTCTTGACGGTATTAATCTGACGATGGATACTATTAATGAGGTTCAGTCAACAACAAATCCGTCATTGGAACTGCTCGGCGTTATATCAACTTTTGTTGAAAATACAAATATGTCTGAGTCGGTAATTGAATATCTCAAAGAAAACTTTGACAATAAATATCTAGGTGCTATAAGCAAATCAGTTCTGGCTCAATGCAGCTCATATAAGAATAAAGCATTAGTGCTTGAAAACGGTAAAAAGCTTGAAAAGCTTATAGATGAATACTCAGCTCTTGCTGACAAAGTAATTAGTGTCACGGTGACACAAAATACATAAGCAAATTGTTTGACAAAAATAAATACCCATGATATAATAAACTTGGGTACTGTACATAACGGTAGGCGGTAAAGTTGTAAAAATATTCGCAATTTTTACAATTCTCCCTTTAACGGGGAGGTGATAACAATGGTATCATTTTCAGATTTATTTCTATACACATCGGTGATTATCAGCGTTATTGCTTTGTGTTACGAAATCTTTCACAAGAAAAAGTAATACATAGTTTCTTAGGCATATAAACAAAAAGAAACACCGCCCATACTCTTCCAAAGTAAACGGTGTTTCTTAACACTATACTAGGGAGATAACCGCTTATCGCAGTACCCTTTTCAATTAATATTATATCATAAATCAGAAAAATGTCAAGCACTTTGAAAATCTCAAAGTGCTGTTTTTATTGGAGGAAAATATATGTCATCATTAAAATTTAATAAACCAAATGAAAATAGACCAAAAGCAAATCTCACAGAATTTGAAAGTAATTTGACTTACGGAAAAAAAGTAGAACAAATTCCAATGCCAAAGATAGATGTTTTTGAATACAATAATCAGCTGCAGCCTTTTTCAATAGACGAAACTGAGTTGAAAGCACTGCAAAACTCTATTGACCAAAACGGACAGCTTACACCTGTTATTGTTCGTATGGTTAATGGCAGGTATCAGCTGCTTAGCGGTCATAAGAGATATACTGCTTGCCGAAATCTTTCTTTTAAAACCATAGACGGCATAGTAATCGATGTCGAAAGCGATGAAAAAGCATTTGATATCGTATGTCAGGCTAATGTTCAAAGACGTGAGCCTAAACCTAGCGAATTATCCAAGATGTATAATACATATCTATCAATGAGAAAAAATCAGGAATTTACGGCAGAAAAAACAACAGATAATATCTGTGAACTTTTCAATGTATCAAGAAAAACTATGTACAGATACGCAAATATGTCAAAGCTTATCGACGATATTTCTTTTCTGATAGATAATAAAAAGATTAATGTAAATGCTATTGAGGATATTATTCCTCTGAGTGAAGAACAGCAGAAAGCTCTCGCAGATTATATCAATCAAAACGGCAAGCTTTCAAGTAAAAAGTTCAAAACTGTAATTTCTTTTTTGAAAGATAATAACAGTTGCGATATAGAAGAGGCA
>JBJERA010000231.1:0-5610 GCA_051882035.1 Hominimerdicola sp. | reverse complement strand
GTGTACAGTAGAGAACCTCAAAGCCTTTTTCCTTGATTTTCTCCATCTGCGGGAGCATATCAATTCTTTCTTTGGACTGTCCGCAAGCGTAGTAAATCTTGTCCTGACTTTCCTTCATTCTTGAAACGTACTCGGCAAGAGTTACGTTCTTGCCCTCAAAGGTAGACTTGTACATAAGCAAATCTTTAAGAGTATCAGCTGCTCCGCCGTATGTCTGATAAATACCGAACTTGAATTGAAGTCCGAAAGTTTCAAAGAACTTTTCATATTTCTCACGGTCGTTCTTCATAAGCTTTGTAAGCTCATTTTTAATGGACTTTTCAACATTTTTAGCAATAATTTTAAGCTGTCTGTCCTGCTGTAAAAGCTCACGGGAAATATTCAAAGACAAGTCCTCAGAATCAACAATACCCTTTACAAAGCTGAAATAATCAGGGAGCAGGTCGGAGCATTTCTCCATGATCATAACTCCGCTTGAATAAAGCTGCAAGCCCTTTTCATAATCCTTTGAATAGTAATCGAAAGGAGCTCTTGCAGGAATGTAGAGCAATGCATCATATGTTGCAATACCCTCATTTTTTGAGTGAATATGAGTTATAGGAGGCTCATAGTCGTTGAACTTTTCAAGATAGAAATTATTATAATCCTCGTCTGTAAGTTCATTCTTGTTCTTCTTCCAGATTGGAGTCATGCTGTTAAGAGTTTCGATTTCCTTGTGAACCTCAGGCTCTTTATCTTCCTCAGTATAGTGAGTATGTTCAACTTCCATTTTAATAGGAAATCTGATATAATCGGAATATTTTTTGACAAGGGACTGAATCTGGTACTGTTCAAGATATTTGGAATACTTTTCGTCCTCGGTATCATCTTTGATTTTAAGAGTAATAGTAGTACCGGCTCCGTCGTTCTTTTCACATTCCTCAACAGTGTATCCGTCAACGCCGTTTGACTGCCACTTGTAAGCCTGATCCGAGCCGTAAGCCTTTGTTACAACGGTAACTTCCTTAGCTACCATAAAAGTTGAATAGAAACCTACGCCGAACTGACCTATAATATCCACATCATCGCCAAGCTCGTTATCCTTTTTAAATGCAAGAGAACCGGATTTTGCAATAGTACCGAGATTATTCTCCAATTCTTCCTCGGTCATACCGATACCGTTATCGGAAATCGTAAGAGTGCGGTTCTCCTTATCAATAGCAAGATTAATAGCGAAATCGTCCTTATTCATGCCAACGGAGCTGTCGGTAAGCGATTTAAAATAAAGCTTGTCGATAGCGTCGCTTGCGTTTGATATAATCTCTCTCAGGAAAATTTCTTTATGGGTATAAATTGAATTAATCATCATATCCAGAAGTCGTTTTGATTCAGCCTTAAATTCTTTTGTCTGCATAAATAACCAACCTTTCAGATTTTTTATATTAGCACTCTCCCTCTTTGAGTGCTAATATAATTATACAACACTATTGATAAAATGCAAGGGTTATAACTAAATATCGTATTATTTTTTACATAAATTTAATATTTGCATTTTATCCTCAATGTGTGCTATAATAATCAAAACCAATAGTTTTCATACCATTAAAGAGGTGTTATTTTGGCAAGACAATTTGAAATTCTGTCAGATGAGGCAAAAGCCGAAAAAAGCCGTCTGACAATCGACTGTGCAAAGCTTGGTGCATTGCTGATTATTTACAATATTCTCACCGAAATATTCATATACATTTTTTATTATCTTAGCTATTTTGTGCTGAAAAAAGATTTTACTCTGAACTGGGAAATAATAAGGCGGTATCTTGCCTCACGAACGGATATTTTAAACTCTACTGCTTACAGTATGGGTGCGAATATATTTTGTACGGGATTAAGCTTTATAGTGTTGTTTATCATTGCCCATTTTGTTTTCAATGTAAGAGTAAAGCATTTTTTTAAACCTGAAAAATCGGCGGTTAAGCAGGGTTTATTCTGGGCGTTGGCATGCTTTGTGTTTAATCTTATCGCTTCCCTTGCAGGCTCGTATCTGACGGCAATACTTAATTCAGGGGGAATAACCGTTCCGACAAATGATTTCAGCATCAGCGACCCGTCAGCATCCTCAGTGTTTATGCAGTTAGCTTATGCGGTGATTCTTGCTCCGATATTTGAGGAAGTGATTTACAGAGGTCTTATAATAAGTATGCTTGCCCCTTACGGAAAAACTGTTGCGGTATTAGTATCGGCTCTTAGCTTCGGTCTTATGCACGGAAACGTTCCGCAGGCGATTTCAGCTTTTGCAAGCGGTCTTGTATATGCATTGATTGCAGTAAAATGCAATTCAGTAGTGCCTACTATTATAATTCACGCAATAAACAATCTGCTTGCAAATTTCACAGAAGTGGGCGAAGTGCTGAATATTCCATACTATGAAACTATTTTCAGCGTACTGGTAATTGCGGTTGCACTGGCGGGATTTTTTATAATCTGCACTCATATAAGTTCTCTTAGAATTACGGAAGAACCTCATTATCTTACTCCTGTTCAGGTAAAGAGATATACTTTTAAAAACCCTGCGATTATTTTTTATTTTATAACTCTCATATACAAAATTATTGAAGGCTTTTTCCAAGTCAACTAACCGAATAAATAAAAAAACGGACGGTTTTGAGAACCGCCCGTTTTTTGTTATTAAGGAACCATTGTTGTGGTTTCTGTTGCATCTTTTGAAGAAGAGTCTGCTTTCTTAGTGGTAGTTTCAGCCTTCTTTGAAGTAGTTGTTTCGGATTTCTTAGTAGTTGTAGCAGCTGAAGTTTCTGCTGTTGAAGAATCGTCCTTCTTGGTTGTTTCTGCCTTATCGCTTATTGTTGAGTAAGTCAGAGTGCTGTCCTTGTGAATTTCGGTTTCAGCGTCAGATTCGGACTTAAAGGCGATAATTGAAATATCATCGGAATAGGAGTAACCCTCTGAATTCTTCAAAATGTTATCAACTGTAACAAGAATATAGAAAGTTTCTGTGTTGTCATCTGTATTTTTAACAGTAACCTTGTAAATCTGGTTCAAACGGTTTACAGCGCTGACATCAAGATTGCCCCAGAAGTTGATAGCAGGCTCTTTTTCCTTTGTGAATCCAAGATATGACTTAACAAGAGTTACAGATTCAAATTTTTTAATTTTAGCCTCTAATGTAACGTTGCTGAGAGTCTTTCTATCAACATTGTTAGTCTTGAACTTATCAATAGCAAGGCTGATTTTTTCATTAAGTGCATTTACAGCCTCAGACGCATTTGAAGAAGTTACATAAGCCGGGAAGTCATCACCGATTGTAAATTCCTTAGTTTCTGATTTCAGCTTGTAGCCCTGCTTGTCAAAACCGTAGTTTGCTGTTGCAGTAACTGTTACTTTATCGCCAATGTCATAAAGCTTTTCAGTATCTACTGTAAATGAAATGTAATTCTTTACAATATCGGAAGCTTTATCTTTATTGACGCCTGTTATGCTGAGGAAAGGTGTAGCATTCTTTGTTTCAAGAGTTATATTCTCAAAAGCGTCGATAGCTTCAAGTTCTTTTAGTCCCTCAACCGTATAGTCCTTTGTAGCTTTTTCACCGGAGCATATATAATACTTGTCGCCCTTTTTGAACCAGTAAGCGTCTCCTGCTTTTTTGATATTTTCATAGCAGCTTGCAGTAACAGTGAATTTATCGCCGTTTGAAAGATCATTATCGTAGTCGTAATCAAAATAAACAAAATCATAAGCGCCGGAAGTGTTAACCTCAGGATAGCCGTAGCCGTCGGTACCCTCGAAAGTTACCTCTAAGCCCTTGAAGAAATCAATTTCCTCGCCCTTTGCAAGTTCGGAAACCTCAACGTCAAACTCGGTATTTTTTAGCTTTATATTCTGCTTTTTAAGGTAATCCTCATTGTATGTAACTGTAATGGTAACCTTGTCGCCGTTTTTAAGATTTTCTTTCTTGTCAGCTTCTGCTGTAATTCTGTAATCGCCGTTTGCAGTTGTGGAATAAAGCGCAAGCTTCATTACAGACTCTTCATAAACCGTATCAGCCTTAGAAAGCTCCAATGCGTCAATTTTTTCATAGTCAAGCTTTACATTGACTGTTCCATATCCGTCCAAGCCTTCAAATGTAACTGTGAAAATATCCTCAGCGTTGATCTTCTGATATTTGAGAGTGGTGGTAAGGACAATTATCAGAATAATAACTGCAACCAATGCAGCGGCAGGAATTGCTACGAGAGCAGGCTTTGCTTTGATTTTTTCAATAATCGGATTAGGCTTCTTGACAGCTGCCTGAGCGTTCATGTTCGGAACATATCCGCCTGGAACATGATTTCCCTGATTAGGGATATTATTCTGCTGAAACTGATTCTGGGCAGGGATATTGTTTCCCTGCTGGAATGATGCTTGATTAGTCTGAGCATTTGCTGCACCTGTCGTTGCATTTGAAGTATTAAGTTCTTGTTCCATTTCTGCAACAGACGCACCGCAAGCACCGCAGAATTTTTCTTCCGGACCGATACCGTTGCCGCATTTCAGACAAAATTTAATAGTATTCATATTCTCCTCCATAACAAAATTTTAGATTTTTATATAATAAAGTATATACTTGTATTATAGAAAAGTCAAGACAAAAAATCTTACAACTCCCATAAATACGCATTTTTCGTAGGCTTTCACAAATAAAAGACATATTTGCAGACATTTTTCAAAATATTGCGTAAATATAAGGAAACTGTGAGTTGAATATCAGTGCCGCACAGTTGCGGACTGCTGCAAGCTCCGTAAGAAAGTCATCGGAATTCTGTTTTAAAAGAACAGGCAGACGGCTTACAGAGCGTGAAATATCGTTCAGCAAATCTGAATCCGCAACGTATGAAATTCGTGTGTAATACTTTTTCCAGTAATCTTGAAGTTCGTCGAGATACTCTTCTGCATCAAGATTATTTTCATAAGCCTCTGAGGTTTTATCCACAAGTTCGCACAGCTTTTCATTGCTTTTCTTAAGGATCAAAAGAGAACAAATACTTAAAATAATTATTACTACAAGAATCGAAATGCAAAGATTAAGCCGTTTCATTAAGATTTTTCCTTTCTGATAAGAGTATAATTGCCTGTTTCGTCAGCAGTCATAAAGAACACGTCCTCCACCCTGACATTTTCGATTCTAAGCTGTGCGTCAAGCCATAAACGGTCTTTTTTGATAAATTTCAATGCGTTTTCTGCGACTTTCCCTTGGTCAATAACAAGCTGCGGCGGATTCACCGTATAAGAATATTTTCCAATATCCGAAAGAGTTGCAGGCTGATATTCTTTTTTCTGATAGACGGAAATCTTACCTGTAGTTTCCACTACCGCAAGCTGAACCTCATTTATATCAAAAATCTGCAAGGCTCTCAGAGATTCAAGCAGATCGTCTATTGAAAATCTCAGGTTTTTAAGCATTTTCTGGTCAATTCTGCCGTCTTTGATGATGATTTTAGGCGAACCGCAGATAATTCTTCTTAGTCTGCGGCATTTCATGGAAATGTGCGACAAAATAACGTCAAGGCACACCAGCGTGAAAATAGGGACGATTCCCATAATCATAGGGATTGAAATGTCCTCCACTGGCAGAGTTGC
>JBJERA010000230.1:0-5624 GCA_051882035.1 Hominimerdicola sp. | reverse complement strand
GACTTCCCTGCCGAGCCGACGGAAATATTTTTGCAGAATTTATCAAGCTCAGGCTGATATCTTTCATCATCAGCAATAACCTTGAAATCTCCTGTAAGTCTGATGATTTTACCGAAACAAGCATCTATTATTGGAACGGACGCTCTCAGACTGTCATAAAAGCCATGCTGAAAAATCTCGTCAGCAGGCGCAAGACGATATTCAAATCTGTTTTCCTCACGGCATGGAGCAAAAATCTCTGCCGCTTGCTTTTCTGTTTTTTTCTTCTTGAAAATACCCATTGTTTAGGTTTACCTCCTTTCTTATCTCTCGATTGAAATTGCCATAAATCCGTCGCTGTCATCACAAGGCAAAGCCGTTACAAAATAGCGAATATCGTCCATAGCGTGGTCGTTTTCCTTTACGGGACAATCTGTTCCCGCCTTTTCGTCCCAGCGATACATGGAAAATTCTCTTATGGTGTCAACGCATTTCACATTAACTTTCATTTTTCCGCTTTTGATAAAGTCGGATACAAGCCTTATTCCCCATACCACATCATTTTTAGCAGGAATCGCCCTATAAGTTCCATGTCGGTTTATGCATTGAATAAATGAAGTTGCCGACGGGTCAACCACAAGAAAATCAATCTTTCTGTTTCCAATTAAACGGCATAAGCCTTGATAATGCTCCTCGTCGGTACGGCGTTCGCCCTCCCGTCTTGAATCGTAGTAATATTCGTCAAGCCTATACCAAATTCCCTCCGACTTTCCCCAAAGTCCAAAGCTTGACGGATTTACCGTTCCGTAGTCGCAGCTTACCGCAAAGCGTTCAAAATTTCTTTCTCCGCTGTAAGTGTGCAAATCCGGCTGAAACATGGGATAAATTAGTCCCTCGGCAGCGGTCCACTGCCCAAGAACAAAACGTCTGTAAAATGCTCCTGAATAAAGACGATGATACCTGCTTATAACCTTTTCCGAAAGCGATGGATTGTCAGAAAGGCAGAAATGAACATAGATTAAATTTTTCTCCTGAGCCTTGTCAATCCATTGTATCTTGAACCAATGATACGGATTATCAGGATTGCAATTAAACCAAAGCTTTGAGCCTGAAACAGAGCATCTTGCTATTGCCTGCTCAACAAAATCTCTTGGCATAAGAGCAACTTCGTCCATTAAAATTCCAGCAAGAGTAATTCCCTGAATAAGTGACACCGAACCTGCGTCCTTTCCTCCGAAAAGATAAAATCTGTTGCTTTTTTCGCCGAAATAAACGTCAAAATAATTCTTTGAAACGCTTTCTTTTACCTTCATTCCAAAGCTTTCAACCCTTTTTATAAGGTCTGACACAAGATTTCGCCTGAGAGAAGTAATAGTCTTTCCGCAAAGTCCGAAAAACCTGCCGTCATACTCCGACATTGCCCATATCACAAAGGACAGCGACATTGCTGTTGTCTTGCCCGAACGGATTGCTCCGTCGCAGATTATTCCGTCATAATGGCGGTAGCCTTCGTTGCTCCACCACTTTAAAACAAACAACTGCTTGTCAGAATAGTTCTCTTTTAAATTATTCAGTATCATTTCCATTGTCACTTTCCTCGCCGATCAAAGAAGAAATATCCCCCTGACTTCCGCTGTAAACCGCCTGCAAAAACTGCTGAGCGTCGGAAACGTCTTTTAGTTCTGGGTCAAGCTCCACAAGCTTTTCAAGAGCTTTTTGACGGTCGAAGAATTTTACCTCAACGCCTCCGCCCTTAACACGCTTGATTTCCGAAACGTTAAACAAATCCGCCTGCATTATTTTATGTATAGTCGGCTGTTCATCAAAAATAATTGACACAACGTCGTTTACCGAGCCGAACGCAAGCCTTGAAAGACCTGTTTTAACATAAGTAAGAGTCTGAATATCGTTTTTGTCAAGCTTTTTGATTTCACGCTGAACCTTTTTGTCGCAAAGCATTTTCGTTCCCTCTGTTCTTGCTTTCAGCGGAGAAAATCCCAGCCGTATTGCAGATTCTACTGCATTTCTTGTTGCCGTAAACATCTGAGCAAATTCTTTTGGTGTAATAATTTTCATTTCTTAGTCCTTTCTTTTTAGATTTGTAAGGGTTATTGCCCGTGGTCTAACCTCCTTTCACTTATAGCGCAAAACAGCCGTTTTGTTGCATCAAAACGTGCAACAATTGCTCAAATGTTGTGAAATTAAATATTTTATCATATACTTGTACAAATACGATTACTTCTATTTAGTGGTTATGCACATTACTTTGTTATAACAAAATTTATTTGTAAAACAATATGCTTTATTATATTCCGCTATTGAAAAAAATCCACGCTTATGCTATAATATTTGTAATGTCTGCTAATCAGATATAAAATTAATTTATTGTTTTCGGAGGTATGTTATGATTTATGAAATAAAAAAAGGCAATGTGAAAATTTCAGCCGACACATTTGGTGCAGAACTTCATTCCGTTCAGCTTAACGGTCTTGAATATCTCTGGCAGTGCGGCGACGCTTGGAAAAGATATGCTCCACTTCTTTTCCCGTTCGTTTGCTCGCCAAAAGACCGCACCTATACGGCTAAAGGAAAGACATACAAAATGAAAGCCAATCATGGCTTTGCAAGAGATTTGGAGTTCAAATTCGACAGCCAGACTGACGATTCAATGAGCTTTGTGCTTTGCGACAGCGAAGAAACTCTTGCTCAGTATCCATACAACTTCAAGCTGACAGTTAAATATACTGCTTTGGAGGACGGCGTGAAAATTGAGAATATTGTTAATAATACAGGCTCTGATGATATGTATTTCTATCTTGGCGGTCACCCTGCCTTCAACTGCCCGCTCACAGCAGATGAAACTTTTGACGATTACTATGTTGAATATGAGAAAAATGAGCATATTACTCAGAATATCGGAGGAGAAACCAAGGTTCTTGTTGAAGACGGCAATGTAATTAATATTTCAAGAAAGCTTTTTGACAACGATGCAATTATTCTGGGCGAGCCAAAGTCAAAGGCAATTTCTCTTAAATCAAAGAAGTCCGACCACAGTGTAACTGTTGAATATCCTCAGTCTGAGTGTATTGCTGTATGGTCACCTACGGCTGATGACAGAGCGTCATTTGTATGCCTTGAACCATGGACTTCTGTTCCTACTGATTTTGACAATGACTATGAGAACTTGGAAGAAAAGCCTCACGCTGTAAAGCTTGAAGCAGGCAAAGAATTTACATATTCATACACAATCAGGGTCAAGTAATTATGAGAGCGGTAATTCAGCGTGTAACTCAGGCAAGCGTTACAGTTGACGGAGAAATTACGGGGCAAATCGGCAAGGGCTTTCTTGTGCTTTTCGGAGCAGGCGAGGGCGATACCGAAAAAGACTGCGACAAGCTTGCGGATAAAATCTCAAAGCTAAGAATTTTTTCTGACGAAAACGACAAAATAAATCTGTCTGTTGACGACGTTCAGGGAGATATGCTTATTGTGTCCCAGTTTACACTTTATGCCGACTGCCGAAAAGGCAACAGACCGTCTTTTGTAAGGGCTTGTCCGCCTGACGAGGCTAACAGGCTTTATGAATATTTTTGTGAAAAGTGCGGAGAAAAAATCAACGGCAGGATAGAAAAGGGCGTTTTTGGAGCAGATATGAAAGTTTCGCTTCTTAACGACGGACCTTTTACAGTTGTTCTTGAATGTGAAAACGGAGAAATCAAGCTATGAATATACAGATTTTCGGAAAATCCAAATCTTTTGATACCAAAAAGTCGGAACGATATTTTAAAGAGCGTGGCATAAAGTTCCAGTCGATAGACCTTGCCTCAAAGGGACTCAGCAAGGGCGAATTTAACTCGGTGCTTTCGGCGGTAGGTTCACTTGAAAAGCTTATCGACCCAAAGGCAAAGGGCGAAACGGCTACTCTGATAAAGTATCTTGGTTCAGATGAAGAAAAAGCAGAAAAATTGCTGGAAAATCCACAGCTTTTCAATGCTCCCATTGTCAGAAACGGCAAGCTGGCAACGGTAGGCTATTGTCCGGAGGTATGGAAAACGTGGGAATGAACAGTTCGAACAATATGTCATTCCTTATAAAAATAACCGCAGAAGAATCAAATCTTCTGCGGTTATTTTTTATACCTAATTTAATAAACAAATGTTGCAAAAGCAAGCAGTAAAGCAAGAAAAGCAAAGTTATATGCAAGAAATTCAGCCATATAACCTGCCGAATTTGAGTTCTCCGAACGAGCGTAAAGCTTATATGAAATCAGGCTTGCAAGGGAGGAGATAGGCGTTCCCAATCCCCCGATATTCACGCCCAGCAAAAGACTTTCGGCTTGGTCGGTAAATCCCGAAAGCATTACCGCACAAGGAACGTTGCTTATTATCTGCGAAAGTCCGCAGGATACAAGAAGTTCTCTGCCGTCAAGCATTTTCTTGATGAGATTAGTAAGACTTTCCACCGACGAAAGATTTCCCACTAAAATAAAAAAGCAAACAAACGTTGCAAGCAGCGCATAATCGGGTTTTCTGAGAATTTTCTTATCGAAAATAATTACTGCAACAACTGTTGCCAAAAAGCAGATTCTGTAATCGATCAACCTTGCAACCGAGCATAAGGAAATAACAAATATTGCGGTGTAAAGTGCCGTTCGCCTGCTAAAACGGAAGTTTATCTCGCTTTTCTCATTACGGTTGGAAATTTCCTCCGACGGAATAAAAAACAGAGAAAGCAAAATCAGCATAAAACTCACCGCCGTCACAGGCAGCATTACCTTTAAAAAGCTGAGAATATCATATTCGTAATAAGAAAAAATATACAAATTCTGCGGATTTCCCACAGGAGTAAGCATTGAGCCGAGGTTTGCCCCTGCTGTCTGCAAAATCACGCACCGCATAAGCGTTTTCGGATTATTTCTGAAAAGCATAATTGCAAGAGGTACAAAGGTAAGCAATGCCACGTCGTTTGTAATCAGCATTGACATGAAAAAACACAGCAAAACCAATGCCAATGACAAACTGCGTGTATTGTTAAGCCGACCGGTCAGCTTAACGGACATGAAACGGAAAAGTCCTGTTTCAGAAAATCCCTGAACCGTTATCATAAGACAGAAAAGCGTTGCCAGCGTAGAAAAGTTTATAAAGCTGACATACTCTTCACAGGGCGGATTTAATATCATTGAACACAGTGCGAGAACAGCGGAAATGCACAGCACCGTTTCCTTTTTGACGAAATTTTTTATCTTGTTAATCATATTTTCACCTGAACTTGTTAAATTCTGCACCAAAATGTGCAGCAGCTCATATATTATAGCACCATTTTAAAATCAGGTCAACAATGCGGTCAAAAGTTGACAAAGAATTGGTTTTGTATTATAATAAAAATTGTATTTGCTTAATTACATTTTGACAGGAGATTTTATCTATGATTAATAATGTTATAATTCTTGCCGGCGGACAAGGTAAGCGTATGAAAACAAATATGCCGAAAGTGCTCTGCAACGTTATCGGCGAGCCAATGCTGGAATGGGTCATCACAGCCTGCGAAAATGCAGGACTTGACAATATCTGTATCGTCAAAGGCTACGAGGGTGAGCAGATTGAGGCTTATATTTCCCCAAGAAATTCAAAATCCCATATAAAAAC
>JBJERA010000229.1:4402-5629 GCA_051882035.1 Hominimerdicola sp. | reverse complement strand
CTCATATTCATACGCTGTTGCGTAGGTTCTGACTCTATGTGGACAGGTTCTTAATTAAAATTGCATCTTTTGTAAAGAGTTCTTTTCAATACTAATTGTGCACAAAGACCTGTAAAAAAGCCTGCTATACATCCTGAAACAATAAGAATAGGATAGTATGCAATCACAGCATAAGTTTTCATTACAAATATAGCTGCAAGAATTTGTCCTGTATTGTGAAGAACTGCTCCCAGAATACTGCTAAGCCATATATATTTCTGAGATATAAATCTTTTTATGAGCAACATACCGCAAAAGCAGAAAAAAGCTCCTGTAATACTATAAATCAGCGAAAAAGCATTTCCACTAAACATTGCTCCCAGCAAGATTCGTACAAGTATTAAAAGAGAAACTTCACTTGCACTAAAACGGTAAACTGCATATACAGTTACAATATTAGCAAGTCCCAATTTTACGCCCGGAATTAGCACAATATTTGGAATACGTAATTCTATTATAAAAATAATCAAAGCCATAGCAGTCAGCAATGAAAGCTGTGTCAAACGTTTAACCTGCATGGATTTCCCTCCGTTTGTGAATATTTAGCAGAACCGTATAATCAGCTTATTAGGCAGACATACAATCGGCAGATTTTCAGAATACAAATTTCCCATTTTCACGCAAGTATGGTCAGGACATTCTGCATAGGATATGCAGATTTCTCCGTCTGTAATAGTAACAATATTTTTGCTGCCATTCTCAGAAATAATTTCATAATCCATGTTTTCAGCTGTTTCCAAGTCAAATGTGTATAACACAGTACCGTCCTGAACAATTTCTACCATTCGTCTTTCTGATGGTTTGAAAACAAAGTATGTACCTATTCCGCCAAGTACAAAAATTATGATTGTTATAATTAATATAACTTTTATTTTATTATTCATTGGAAATAATCTCCATTTCCATATTGCTGACATTCTGAAAACAGTCATCAAGTCCCTTAGTATAGTATAATTTTGAATTTTCTGTTACAAGAATCATGTCAAAGCTGCCGGTTTCTTTCCAGAATTTTATAGCATCTTCTGTTCCCATAACAAATAATGCTGTGGAAAGTGCGTCGCACATAATTCCGCTTTCCCCTATGATTGTTACAGAAACAAGTCCATTATCAGCAGGATAACCGTCCTTCGGGTCAAGAATGTGCCAATAATTATTACCGTCCTCATCGGTGAAATAGCGTTCATAATT
>JBJERA010000229.1:0-4302 GCA_051882035.1 Hominimerdicola sp. | reverse complement strand
ACCGTCCTCATCGGTGAAATAGCGTTCATAATTGCCTGATGTAATTACTGCTTTATCAGAAATTTCAAGAATGCAAAGCTCTTCGTTTGGAGAAAAAGGATTTTTTACAGCTACTTTCCAAGGTGAGCCATCAGGTTTTACGCCAAGTGCATGAACGTTTCCTCCGAGATTTACCAGTGCAGATTCTATTTTGTTTTCTTTCAGAATTTCTACAACACAGTCGCTGGTATAACCTTTTGCTAATGCACCAAAATCTAACTGCATTTCTTTATCTAGTTGTACAGTATCATTATGAATTGAAATTTTTTGATAGTCCACATATTTCAAAAGCTCGTTCAAATCTTTTTCGCTGGGAATGGTAAATTTATCAGTAGTAAATCCCCATGCTTTTAGTATGGGATACAGTGTTATATCCAAAGCGCCATTCGTTTTGTTTCCAATATCAATAGCAGTATTTAGAATTTTCAGAGTATCTGTACTTACGTTTACACACTTCCCGTCAGCATGATTTATAGCCCATGTATCGCTGTTTTCGTATGTTACAGAGAATGTTTTTTCTAACGATAAAATCCGCTCTGAGGCAATACCAAGAGCGGTTTCAGCGTTTTCTCCATAAGCTTTTAAATACATATAAGTATCCATTGCAAAAATATCACGAGTAACCTCCGCTGTTATTTCAGAATTGGAATGCTGTGAGGTATTTGAACACCCACACAGCATTGCCAACGACAGCGAAAGCACAGTTAACCATCGTTTCATATACTCCACTTACTTTCTTGCCATATTCAATGCATTCTGAACTGCATTCATAATTGCCTCAGAACTATAAGTTGCTCCTGAATATGCATCTACCTGACAGCTTTGAGTCTGTAAAATCTGCGGAATTACTGAACCAGCTGCTGAATCATAGTACCATGTATCGCTTTCATAAGATGCACCAGTTATAGAAGTAATAATGTCGTTTTCGATTGTTATTGTAACTTCTACATCACCGTCATATCCATACGCTGTTGCGGTATAAGTACCGTTATTATAAATATAAACTGGTTCAGGTTGTGTTTCAACTGGTATTTCTTCTGTAACAACATACTGTTCCTCTACTGATTGTTCTATTGGTTCTGTAACTATTTCAGTATCTGTTTTTTCTGACAGAGAATTGCTGTTATCTGATGATGAGGTTGTTTCAGTTGTACTTTCTGTAACTGCTGATGTAGTTCCCGTTAAAGTAGTAGTTTCAGTCATTGAAGTTGTCGTCACACCAGTAGTAGTTGTCAAAGAAACAGTATATGTCTGCGATGACTCTCTGTTTGTGCTGACTTGTTGTGTTGATGAATCTTTTCTTGCATAAATGCAAGGTATTGCAAGAATAATCAAAAAAGCAATTATACATATGATATTTAAAGTTTTAGTATTTTCAGGCTTTTTCTTGATAACATATTGCTTTCGGATTCGACAAACAGCATAACCAATAAATACTGCACTGTAAATCAGAATACTCAAAAAGTAACCTTCCCTGCCCGCTTTCGCCAATGGTGCCAAAAGTACCATGACGTGTATATAAATAAGTGCATAGAAAATATATGCTGTTCGCTGAATTTTCTTCCAGAGCTTAGCGCTCATTTTTTTGCGTATTTGCGGAAATGACATAATTGTAAGCGGAATCATAATTGCAAGCATTATAATAGTCAGATTTCCTGCTATAAGCTGTTCTGTGGACATTCTATCTGCATCGGTTACCATTCGTACAAAATAAGTTTTTCCATACTTGATATTATGTCCCAGAGTTAAAATTGCCGCAAATATAGATAGTTCACCCCTCACGGGCATCAAAGCCTTAATAGGCTTTGAACCGTTAGGAAATGCTCCTGTCCACATAACAACGCACCAAAGTGCTGTTGCAAATGCTCCCCTACTGAAAAGTCCGATAATGTAGTTATTCACCCAATCAGGCAAACCATTAAAAGATGCAATAGAAACAATGACTGTTAAAATCACAGCTGCTATGTAGAATAGATATGGATGTTGTTTTAATGGCTTTCGACATAAAAAAACAAATATAAAAGCCATAATGAGAGCAATCAAAAAAAGCATATTTATAACAATACTTCTAAAAGAAGTATTTCCTCCTTTCAGATTAAACTTAACACCGTTAAGTTTATGAGGTATGGATTAGTTCTTTTTCTTTTTAGCAATAATTACTGATACTCCTGCAATAGACAATACTGCGGCAGGAATTATAATATCATTTAAACCTGTGTTTGGATTGGTTGAAGCGTTTTCAGATGATTTCTTTGAGGAAACAGAACTGTTTACATTTGAGGTTGCATTTATTGAAGAAGTCGAATTTGTTGAATCAACAGTTACTGTAAATTCCAATGGAGTTGTATATCCTGTTGAATTTACAACAAGACTATAAGTTCCGCTGCCATCAAAAACATTTGTGCCGCCTGAAACTACGTTAAAATCAATAGAGCCGTTCTCATCGATAATCTTAACGCTTTTTCTTCCGGAAGCTTGGTAAGAAGTACCGTTTACAGAAACAGTTTCAAGATTTCTAAGAAAATTCTTAAATTCATCGTCAGATGCACCGTCTGCCTTAACGATTTTTCCATTACCATCATATACAGCAGGCATTGCATCTGTTTTAAGTACAAAATCCGCAGTTACGTCAGCATAAACTCCGCTTGTATCACTGACTGTAAGTGTGTATCCACCAGCCATTGCATTTGTAAAAGTAATTGATGTCTCAGTAAAATCTGCCTCCAATCCATCAACAGTATATGACTTATTATAATCCGCAGGGAAACCTGTCATTGTAACAGAAGTTATTCCGTCTGTTACATAAGCATCATCTACCGTCAAAGTATTTTCAAATTTTATTGGAACGTATAGAGAAGTATTTAGTGTTGTATAACCGGTTTTAGTAATATAAAGAATCTCTGTGATTGTTTCACCCATAAGACCTTCAAAATTCTCATATGAAAGCGTATTTCCGTGAGGCTCCTGAGTTACAAATCCTGTTGACCAAGCAAATTCTCCACGCCAAATATTTTCCAGATGACGCATTGCATAGCTCTCCCCGCTTTCGGTTTTAAGAATTGCTCCTAGAATAACCATATTCTCAGGTGCATTTTCAGTAGAAATTAGATAATCTCCCCACGCAGTTGATGTGCTTATGTCTGCTGTAGTGCCTTCCATGGTGTCAGGAGTTGTATCCTGTACGCACGAAAATGAAACAACGCCATCGTTTACTGTAACTGTTTTATAAGCCTCAGGAGTTTCAGACAGTTTTGTAAAACCATAATTATTTTCACCAAGATAGTCAAGTGTTTCTTGTGTAAGAGCAACAGGATATGTTACACCAAGAATTGTACCAGTACCATCAGCATTTGCCTGATGGTATGTACCTTCAAAAAGCTCGCCTTCTCCGTTTTTGCACCACTTTGCAGTAGTTGCAGAAGATACAGCATCAACTTCATATTCGTTGGCACTGCCAGAAAGTTCTGTCTTATAAAAATCAGCATACGGAATATTCATTGTACCATAAATATAATCATCGCCTTCTGCTGCGGCTGTAACCGGAAGTGTGCTTAGTACCGCTGCTATACAAGCGGATATGCTTAGTAAAGTTTTTCTTTTTTTCATTATTACTACTCCTTAATATTTATTTAAAATCCATTGTTCGGATTTTATGTCTATCAAACGTTAGAATAAACTAACTATTGTTTAAAACGAGAAATAATTAATTATTTGATTCACAGTATTTTCAGAAACATAAAGTGCTATGGAAACAGCATCTTTTACTGCTTGCTCTGACGGAACAGACAACTGGTTTTGCAAAAAATGAGAGATAAGCATAGTTTTTTGATAAATATTTTTTGCAATGCTTAAACCTTTTTCCGTAAGTACAACTTGACCATAATATGCTTTTTCAAGATAGCCGCTTTCGCAAAGCTTTGCAGTCATGCTCGCGGTACTTGATTTGCTTACTCCTACTATTTTTGCAATTTCAGTAGATTTTACAGAACATTGATTGATGCCAAGCTGATAGATAGCAAATAAATATTTCTTTTGTGAAAATGTCAATTCTTCCATGTAATTGATTCCGTTTCTATAATAATTGTATTCAATTAGTTTTAACTAACTATTGTTTAGTATAGCATAACAAATTGAAGTTTGTCAAGTGAAACATTTATAGGATTTTCTCATAATTATAAGAACCTGTCTTCACAAGCTAAAATCGACGCAAAAGGGTTTGTAAATTGGAAATGATACAAATATTTTCCTGGTAAAAAATCTTGA
>JBJERA010000228.1:0-27962 GCA_051882035.1 Hominimerdicola sp. | reverse complement strand
CCCCGCCATTTGGAACATTTTCTTTGAGGCTTTTACGCCGTCGGTGTCAGCGTATTTGTCCTCCCAGTAAATGACTTCTTTAATTCCGCTTTGAATGATAGCCTTTGCACACTCGTTGCAGGGGAAAAGCGAAACGTAAATCCTTGCATTCTGCAAGCTCCCCGTAGAGCGGTTGAGGATTGCGTTAAGCTCCGCATGACAGACAAAAGGATACTTTGTGTCAAGAGGCTCGCCCTCACGCCCCCAAGGCATTTCATCATCGTTACAGCCGATAGGCATACCGTTGTAGCCAACTGAAAGAATTTTGTTTTCGGGAGAAACAATGCAGGCTCCTACCTGCGTATTGCCGTCCTTGCTCCTCTGCGCCGAAAGAATGGAAATTCCCATAAAATATTCGTCCCATGATATATAGTCGCTGCGTTTCATATACAATCCTCCTTTAAACTTCAATAATCGTGTTCCTGCAAGAATTAAGATTTTATCCGTTGATTTCCAAAGCCTTTTCAAGTGTAGCCATGTTTTCAACATTCACAGCTTTCTTGCCTTTGAGTGTTTTCTTGACAAGTCCAGTAAGAACCTTGTTAGGACCAAGCTCGATAAAGTTCTCATAGCCTGCCTTTTCCATCTCAGCAAGCTCGGAAGTAAATTTAACAGGTGAAACAATGTGCTTTGCAAGCAAATTCGGCATATCCGAAAAATCTTCAAGCTTTCCGCCCAGAACATTTGAATAGAATTCAACATTCGGAGCATTGAAAGCAACAGTTTTTGCGGTTTCAATAAACTCGTCAGCCGCCGACTGCATAAGATTTGAGTGGAACGCACTTGCAACATTCAGCTTGATTGCTCTTTTGTTCATGTCTGCAAATACCTCTGCCGCCTTTTCGCAAGCCTCAGTTTCGCCTGCAATAACAGTCTGAACTGTTGAATTGTAGTTTACCGGAACAACATACCCGTCGATCTCACTGCAAACCTTTTCAACTTCTTCGGCGGAAAGTCCAATGATAGCGTACATTGAGCCTGAATTTGCCTCAGCCGCTTTCTGCATTGCAGAAGCTCTCGCCTTGATAAGCTTAAAACCGTCCTCAATAGAAACAACCCCTGACGCAGTCATTGCTGCATATTCGCCCAAAGAATGTCCCGCAACGCCGTCAAACTTAATGCCTTTTTCCTTAACTGCTTCAAATGCTGCAAGAGAACAAGCCATTATTGCAGGCTGAGAATTTACGGTCTTGTTAAGCTCTGTATCAGGGCCGTTAAAGCAGATATCAGCAATATCATAGCCTAAAACTTCATTTGCAATTTCAAAAACTTTCTTTGCACTCTCGAAATTATCATAAAGCTCCTTAGCCATTCCTACATACTGCGAACCCTGTCCTGAAAATAAGAAAATGTTTTTTGACATAAAATTTACTCCTTTTATAGTATGATATATTTAAGCTGATTTTTACACATAATGCGATGAATTTATCAGCATGATTTGACGTTTATTATAAACCCAATTTGGAAATAAGACTCAATATTTATAGTTTTTAATATTAACTTTTGCGTTTTTGTTTCAAAAATAGACACAAAATATTAAATAACGCTCTAAAACTTGTGAAGTATTCTTAAAATGTTTAAAAACGGCAAGAGTTGTTCATAATTTGTTATTGACCTTTCTGAAAAAAAAGCGTATAATTAAATAATATCAGGCATGGAAATATCATGCTTTGAGGTATCTACAAATGACATTATAACACAAAATCAAAATTAACACAATATATAATGTAAAATTTGCAGACAAAAAATTGTTTGCTGAATGGGAGGAAATGTAATTGGCAGAAAATACAACAGGAGTTAAAATTCTTGGTGCAGGAAAGTATGTTCCTGAATTGATAGCAACTAACGAGGACTTTACTAAAATTGTAGAAACAAGCGACGAGTGGATAACTCAGAGAACAGGCATAAAGCAAAGACATATCACAAACGGCGAACCTACTTATTATATAGGTGCAATGGCTGCTAAAAAGGCTTTGGAGGACGCAGGCGTAAAGGCTGAGGAAATCGACCTTATTATTGTCGCAACATTGACGCCTGACTTTTTCACACCGTCTGTTGCTTGCCTTGTTCAGCGTGAGATTGGTGCAATCGGAAGTATGGCGGTTGATATAAATTGTGCTTGTTCAGGTTTTGTATCCGGTTTTGACATGGCTAAAAGATATCTGCAAACAGGCGACGGAATAAACAAGGTTCTTTTGGTGGCTACTGAGGAGCTTTCAAAGTTCGTTGATTATACAGACCGTTCAAGCTGTGTGCTTTTCGGCGACGGTGCGGCTGCATTTGTTCTTGAAAAGGCTGAAAACACAGTATATGCAAGCTTTCTCGGTGCAGACGGTAACGGGGCAAAGTTTCTGGTATCCCGTGCATTGAAGTCTGAAAACGCATTCAGAACCGCAGAGGAAGATTTTGATATGGAAATGCCTGAAACAAAGGAGCATTTCTTCACCCAGGACGGTAAAGAGGTTTACAAGTTTGCAACAAAAATTCTTCCTTTCGCAACACAAAAAGCTTGCGAAAAGCTTGGAATTACCGCTGACGACCTTGATTCAATCGTACCTCATCAGGCAAATATCAGAATTATTGAAACTGCGGCGAAAAATCTCGGTGTTTCAATGGACAAGTTTGCAATGTACATAGACCGCTACGGAAACACTTCATCAGCGTCCATTCCTATTGCATTCTGCGACGCAGTTGAGGACGGAAAAATCAAGCGTGGCGACAAGGTTTGTCTTGTAGGCTTCGGCGGCGGACTTACTTACGGTGCAGCTATATTTGAATACTGATTTCAATTAACAATTAGGGTGTTCGCCTACATTTTTTTGATTACTGGACTTGCTGCTTTTAATACGAAAAGAGTGAAGAGTAATGACAGAGTTTGCTAAAAATAAAATTATTATCATCACTACGAAAATATTGTTTATTGGTGCAATATATATTGCATTTACACAAGTGCTGATATTCCGAGGAACAGCGGCTATTCTGATCTATGCCTTGCCTGTTGTATTTGCAATTTTACTTGGTATAAAATTAAACGACAAAATTAACGGCTATTCCGTGATTTTAACTATTTCTGTTGTTTTGTATATACTTTCGCTTGTGGGTGGAAACTTTTTTGGCAAAGGCACAAAAAAATACAGAGAATCAGACAAAGGAAATAAAACGGAAATAATTTATATTAGCGATCCCGGAGCAATGGGTGTTGCAAAGGTAATAACATATGAGTATAAACATATATATGACAGTGAACTTCTTGAAATAATGTGGCTTGAAAACAAAGACATAAAAAAATTAAGAGATACTGATATTGATATTAACAATATTTACAATTAAGTAAATAAAATGAATAATAAAGCAATCTCCTACGGGGCGGGCTGACAAAGTTGGCTTACCATTCTGTAAAAAGGGTGGGGGAGCTAAAAAGATGGAGGAATGAAAAATGACAACAACAAAGACAAAAATCACAGACCTTTTAGGTATCAAGTACCCGATTTTTCAGGGAGGAATGGCTTGGATTGCAGAGTCAACTCTTGCGGCGGCAGTTTCAAATGCAGGCGGTCTTGGAATAATCGCAGGCGGTTCTGCTCCTATTGATTATCTTCGTGACCAGATCAGAAGATGCAAGTCACTTACGGACAAGCCTTTCGGCGTAAATATCATGCTTATGAGCCCTAACGCAGAGGATTTGGCTCAGCTTGTAATTGAGGAGAAAGTTCCCGTCGTTACGACTGGTGCAGGAAATCCCGGTAAGTTTATGGCTGCATGGAAAGAGGCAGGAATCAAGGTTATCCCTGTTGTTCCGTCCGTTGCTCTTGCTAAGAGAATGGAAAGAGCAGGCGCTGACGCTGTGGTCGCAGAGGGAACTGAGTCCGGCGGACATATCGGCGAAAACACAACTATGTGTCTTGTTCCGCAGGTGGTTGACGCAGTTGAGATCCCAGTTATTGCGGCAGGCGGTATTGCAGACGGCAGAGGAATTGCAGCGTCATTCATGCTTGGTGCAGAGGGCGTTCAGCTTGGTACACGTTTCCTTGCTGCTGAGGAGTGTCAGATTCACCCTACTTACAAGGATTTGGTTGTTAAGGCAAAGGATACCGACAGCGTAGTTACAGGTCGTACAACCGGTCACCCATGCAGAAATGTTAAGACAAAGTTCTCCAAAAAGCTTGCAAGCGGAGAAATGAACGGCTCAATTACTCCTGATGAGTTTGAAGAGCTTACTCTCGGTTCACTCAGAAAGGCTGTTCAGGACGGAAATCTTGACGAGGGTTCATTCCTTTGCGGAGCAATCGCAGGTATGGTAAATAAGATAGAACCTGCTAAGGATATGATTGAAGAAATGTTTGGTCAGGCTGAGGAGCTTTTGAACAAGTAAGATGATACAAATTTTTAAATATCCACCAGTTTCAAGAAGTGAAATAGGCAAAAGAGTACTTGTCAGAATGATTCCAGCCCTTTTGCTGCTCGTGCTTTCAATGGTTCCTATGTTCATCTTTATGGCAAAGGATTCGGAGGCAAACCGTAACGCAGTCAGAAAGGTCTCGTCACAGGAAACAGAAATGTCTGTAATTGCGGTATTTATATTGTTTTTGCTGTGCGTAGTCTATATTAGCATAGTAGCTATAAAAGAATCAAGAAAACTGATGAGGAATTTTACAGTTTGGGCTTATTATAAGAAAACGCTTTATAATATAACCGCAGTTGTTCCAAGATCACATGCAAATACTTCCAGACGTGGCATGAGAAGAATTATGAAAGCACAGGACAGTGCAATGGATTTTTTTAATGACCATTACACACTAAAAAAACTTCTTGATGGGGAGATTAAAAATAAAAGAATTCTTGTATGTGAGGTCATTGAACTGACCTTGCTCAAAGAAAATAAAAATGGTGTAAAGGTTCTTTTGCCGAATGGCAGAAAATTGACAATTTATAAAGATTTGACGGATTATGACATTTTCATGGATGTTATTCATAGCATACAGAAATAAACAGGAGGAAAATATAATGGCAACAGCATTAATTACAGGTTCAGCAAGAGGAATTGGAGCAGCTATTGCTCTCAGACTTGCCAAGGACGGTTATAACATTGCACTTAACGACATCAGCGAGGCAATGTTCGAGGGAAACGACATTGTAGATAAAATCAAGGCTGAGGGCGTTGATTGTGAAGTTTTTATCTGCGACGTTTCAAATCATGACCAGGTTAAGGAAACCGTTTCAAAAGTTAAGGAACGTTTCGGCACAATCGACGTTCTTGTAAACAATGCAGGAATTACCCGTGACGGTCCGCTTGCAAGAATGAGCGAGGAGCATTATGACACTGTTATCGCAGTAAATCAGAAAAGCGTATTCAATATGTGCAAGTTTGCCGGCTCTGTTATGATGAAACAGCGTTCAGGCAGAATTATTAACCTTGCTTCTGTGGCAGGTCTTTACGGAAATCCTGGACAGATGAACTATTCCGCAACAAAGGCGGCTATTATTGGTATGACAAAGACCGTTGCAAAGGAACTTGGTTCAAGAGGAATCACTTGTAACGCAGTTGCACCAGGATTTATCAAAACTCCAATGACCGACAAGCTCACTGAGGCACAGCGTGACGCAATGCTTGCTCAGATTGCAATGAAGAGATACGGCGAAGTTGACGAAATCGCAGGTGTAGTTTCTTTCCTTGCATCAAAGGACGCAAGCTATGTTACAGGACAGGTAATCGAAATTTCCGGCGGCTTGATGATGTAATAACATTTGACAGTTTACAGTTGACAATTATCAGTTAGCGATTGGCAAAATATTAATGGACAAAAATTGTCAATTATCCATTGTTAATTGCAAAAGAGGAGAGGTAATTAAATGAGAAGAGTAGTAATTACGGGTATGGGTACAGTCAACCCTCTTGGAAAAAATGTTCAGGAGTTCTGGAATAATGTTAAGGCAAACAAAAATGGACTTTCTTTTATCGACCAGTTTGATACTGAGAATTTCCCTGTTAAAATCGTAGGAGCTGTTAAGGATTTTGACAGCTCGGAATACATTGATAAAAAAGAAGCTAAAAGAATGGACAGATTTACTCAGTTTGCAGTCTGCTCATCTTTGGAGGCTCTTAAAAATGCCGGTACTGATTTTAAAGACCTTGACCCTTTCAAGGTTGGCGTTATTATTGGCGTAGGAATCGGCGGACTTAACCTAACTGAGTATGAGGCTGTTAAATTTCAGGAAAAGCCTGATAAGGTATCCGTTTTCTTCATTCCTATGATGATTGGAAATATGGCTGCCGGTACTGTTGCAATGAGAACAGGTTTCAAGGGTGACAACTACTGCACAACAACAGCTTGTTCATCTGCAACTCATGCTATCGGCGAGGCTTTCAGAAAGATCAAGGACGGCTATCTTGATGCTTGTATCTGCGGCGGTACAGAGGCTTGCATTTCTCACTTTGCTTTGAGCGGATTTAATAACATGAAGGCTCTTTCAAAGGCAACAGAGCTTGATAAGGCGTCAACTCCTTTCGACTTGAACAGACAGGGATTTGTTCTCGGAGAGGGTTCAGGTGTTCTTTGTCTTGAAGAACTTGAACACGCTAAGGCAAGAGGCGCTAACATTATCGCTGAAATCGCAGGCTATGGTGCAACAGCCGACGCTTATCACATGACAAGTCCGTCTCCGACCGGCGAGGCTGCCGCTTATGCTATGAAGTACGCTTATGAGGAGGCTGGATTGAAGGCTGACGAGGTTAATTACATTAACGCTCACGGAACTTCTACCGGACTTAATGATAAATATGAAACAACCGCTATCAAGATTGCTTTGGGCGAAGAGGCTGCTCGCAAGTGTGTAATCAACTCTACAAAGTCAATGACAGGTCACCTTCTCGGTGCGGCAGGCGGAATCGAGGCTATTGTTACAGCGCTTTCAGTACAGAATGATTTTGTTCACAAGACAATTAATTTCACAACGCCTGACCCTGATTGCGATTTGGATTATGCAGTTGACGGCAACAGAGAAATGACTGTAAACGCAGCTCTCTCAAATTCGCTGGGATTTGGCGGACACAACGCTACAATCTGTATCAAGAAATACGTTGATTAAGGAGTAACTGCAATGAGCGATAAATTTGACATTAATACAATAGAAAAGCTTGCTGAAATTGTAAAAAGCAATGATTTGGCTGAAATCACCATTGTAGACGGCGACAAGGAAATTACTGTTAAAGGCAAGAAATGCCCTCCGCCTCCGATGCAGATGCCAATGCCTGTGATGATGGGCGGTATGCCTGCACAGGCTCCTGCTGTGACTCAGGCAGCAACAGCCGAAAACGCACCTGCACAGGTTTCAGGCAATGCAGTAAAAGCTCCGATTGTTGGTACTTTCTATGCCGCTCCGTCCCCTGACTCAAAGCCATTTGTAAGCGTTGGACAGCAGGTTAAAAAGGGCGATACAATTTTCATTATTGAATCCATGAAAGTAATGAGCGAAATTCAGTCCGAATTTGACGGCGTTGTAAAAGAAATTCTTGTAAACAGCGGAGATTCGGTTGAATTTGACCAGACTATAATGATTATCGGATAATTTCAATGCACAATTAAGGTGTTCGCTCTGATTACGGATTTTTGAACTTCTGATTTTATGGGCGGACTTTGTTCGCCCGTTATGTGCGTAATCGGGTTGCCTTAATTTATTTATCATGACTATAAACGGAGGAAAATAAAATGGCGGTAGTATTAAATAAAGAACAGATTATGGAAATTATTCCTCACCGTGACCCTTTTCTTCTCATTGACGAAGTAAACGAGCTTGAAGTGGGCAAGCGTGTGAAGGCTACAAAATATATTAAAGAGGACGATTTCTGGTTCAAGGGACATTTCCCTGATTATCCTGTAACTCCCGGCGTACTTATGGTTGAAATGTGCGCTCAGGCAGGTGCGGTTGCATTGCTTGCACTCCCTGAAAACAAGGGCAAAATCGGATTTTTCGGCGGAATCAACAACTGCAAGTTCCGCCAGCAGGTTCTGCCCGGCGACACACTTGATATTGAGGTTGAGATAATCAAGGTCAAAGGGCCAATCGGTGTAGGACAGGCAGTTGCCACCGTAAACGGCAAGAAGGCTGTTTCAGCAGAGATTACTTTTGCTATCAAGTAATACACATTCCTATTCATTTAAAGGAAGGCATAAAATATGTTCAAAAAAGTATTAATTGCGAACAGAGGTGAAATTGCTGTTCGTATTATAAGAGCCTGCCGTGAGCTTGGTATACATACCGTAGCTGTTTATTCAACGGCGGACAAAAACGCTCTGCACGCTAAAATTGCCGACGAGGCGGTTTGTATAGGCCCTGCCCCAAGCAAAGACAGTTATCTTAATGTAAGAGCGATTATTTCAGCCTGCGAAGTTACCGGCGCAGACGCAATTCACCCGGGATTTGGTTTTCTTTCGGAAAACCCGTCCTTTGCAAGAATGTGTGAAAAGTGCGGTATAACTTTTATAGGTCCTCGTGCCGAGTCTATTGAAATGCTTGGCGACAAGGCTCAGGCTAAGGAAACTATGAAAGAGGCGGGAGTTCCTGTAATAATGGGTTCGGACGGTGCAATTTCCAATATTCATGCCGCTCATACCCTTGCAAATGATTTGGGATACCCTGTGCTTGTAAAGGCTTCTGCCGGCGGCGGAGGACGAGGAATAAGAATCGTTCACTCTGATGACGAGCTTGAAAGCCAGATGACTGCGGCAAAGCAGGAGGCACTTGCCTGCTTTGGAAACGATGAGGTTTACATTGAGAAATTCATTGAAAATCCAAAGCATATTGAAATTCAGATTCTTGCGGATAATTACGGCGACGTTATTTCTTTGGGCGAGCGTGACTGCTCCATGCAGAGAAGAAATCAGAAGGTTCTTGAAGAATCTCCTTCGCCTGCAAGCTTTATGACTCCCGAACTTCGTGAGAAAATGGGCAAGGCGGCTTGTACTGCGGCTAAGGTCTGCAGTTACAGAAATGCAGGTACTATTGAGTTTCTTGTAGATAAAAACGGCGATTTCTATTTCATGGAAATGAATACGAGGATTCAGGTTGAACACCCTATCACAGAGGCTGTTACAGGTATCGACCTTGTTAAGCAGCAGCTTTTGATCGCTTCGGGAGAGCATCTTTCAATTAAGCAGGAGGACGTTCAGCTTAAAGGACATTCTATCGAGTGCCGTATCAATGCGGAAAATCCGCTTATGGATTTCAGACCGTCTCCCGGAGTTATCAAGTCACTTTTTGTTCCGGGCGGAATGGGTATCAGAATTGACACCGCTGTTTATCAGGGCTATGAAATTCAGCCTTACTACGATTCAATGATTGGTAAGCTTATTGTTTACGGTCATGACCGTGAGGAGGCTATTGCTAAAATGACATGGGCTTTAAGCGAATTTATTGTTGACGGAATTTCCACAAACATTGATTTTCAGCTTAAACTTATCAGAACCAAGGAATTTCTTGACGGAAATTACGATAATGGTTTTCTTAACCGTACCGATATATTAGCTGACGAGAGGAGTAAGGACTAATGCTGGAAGATTTGTTTTCGGTTGTAAAAGTCAGATTTAACGGAAATCAGACTGCTGAGGAGAAAAAGAAAACCGATATTCCAAAGGGCCTGCTTTTCAAGTGTCCAAGATGCAGAAATGTTTCTTTTATTGAGGAGTTTAATGAAAACGGCAAGGTTTGTCCTCATTGTAATTATCATTCAAGACTGACGGCAAGAGAAAGACTTGAAATTACTGTTGACGCAGACAGCTTTGAGGAATTCGATAAGGATATGATTTCAAAAAATCCTATTAATTTTCCGGATTATGAGGAAAAGCTTGAAGGACTTCGTGAAAAAACAGGTCTTAAAGATGCTGTGCTGACAGGAAAGGGTAAAATTCGTGGGGAAGAGGCAGTTATAATAATAATGGACTCAAACTTCATGATGGCTTCAATGGGCAGTGTTGTGGGCGAGAAAATTACTCGTGCCATTGAATTTGCTACGGCGAACAGACTTCCTGTAATTGCATTTACAGCTTCGGGTGGTGCAAGAATGCAGGAGGGTATTGTTTCCCTTATGCAGATGGCTAAGACAAGCGGCGCTGTGGCAAGACATAACGAGGCGGGACTTTTGTATATTGCGGTAATGACCGATCCGACAACGGGCGGTGTAACGGCGTCCTTTGCTTCGCTGGGAGATATAATTATTGCAGAGCCAAAGGTTCTTATCGGCTTTGCAGGCAGACGAGTTATCGAGGGTACTATCAAGCAGAAACTGCCTGATGATTTCCAGTCGGCAGAATTTATGCTTGAAAACGGCTTTGTCGATATGATCGTTGAAAGAAAGAAAATGAGGAGAGTTTTGTCCCATATTCTCAGACTTCATAAACCTGCAAAGGAGGCTGACCGAACATGAGTGAACAACTGACTGCAAGTCAGCGTCTTGATATTATCAGACATAAGAACAGACCAACTGTAAATGATTATATACCGTTGATTTTTGATGATTTTTTTGAAATGCACGGCGACAGACTTTACGGCGACGACGGGGCGATCATGGGCGGTATTGCTTATTTCAAGGGTACTCCCGTAACTGTAATCGGAATTGTGAAGGGCAGGGATCTAGCTGAAAATCAGAAATGCAATTTCGGTATGCCGCATCCTGAGGGTTACAGAAAGGCTTTGAGGCTTGCAAAACAGGCTGAGAAGTTTCACAGACCTATTATCTGCTTGGTGGATACGTCAGGAGCTTTCTGCGGTGTTGAGGCTGAAAAGCGTGGACAGGGCGAGGCAATAGCTAAAAACATAATGGAGTTTATGACCTTGAAAACTCCGATTATTTCCATTATTCTAGGAGAAGGTGGTTCGGGCGGTGCGCTGGCTCTGGCGGTATGCGACGAGTTGCTTATGCTTGAAAATTCTATTTACTCGGTAATTTCTCCGAGAGGTTTTGCAAGTATCCTTTGGAAAGACGCTTCCCGTGAGCGTGAGGCTTGCGATATTATGAAGATTACTGCGGAAGACCTGACAAGACTGGGAATATGCGACGGAATTATTCCGGAGGCGGACGGAGGAGCTCATAACGACCCTCAGCTTACCGCTGAAAATATCTCTGAATATATTTCCAAAGCTTTTGATAAAAAAATGAAAAAAGGTCTTGACGAATTGATAAATCAAAGGTATAATAAGTTTAGGACTGTGGGAGAGTTTGAAGAATCCTGCGGTGATTGATGTAGTGATTACCAAGTGTATCAATACTTGGATATATCATATTGCTTTTGCAAGATTACACATGGAATGGAGGGAAATTTGATTATGGTATTTGATAAGATTAAGAGTATCATTGTTGAGCAGCTTGACGCTGATGAAGATAAGGTAACAATGGACGCATCTATCACAGATGACCTTGGTGCTGATTCACTCGACGTAGTTGACCTTGTTATGAGCATTGAAGAGAGCTTTGACGTTGAAATTCCTGATGAGGAAGTTGAAAACATCAAGACTGTTGGTGACATTGTTAAGTACATTGAGAGCAACACATAATATGCTTTTTGCGAAAATATAGCGGGCGATTTTGTCGTCCGCTTAATTTTTTATATGAATTCAATAATTGCAGAGGGAACATTGTTCGTCCGTTTTCGTACATATATACAGGTTTGTTCGCTTGACAAATATATTTTTATAAGGTAAAATATAAAATAGAGTTTTATACGAAATTACCATTATAATTGTGACTTTTGCACAATTAGTTTTAAGGAGTGTACAAATATGACTGCTTATGAAAAGCTGCACAAATGCTATGAATGTGTTAAAGCCAAGATTGATTTCAAGCCCGAGATTGCACTGGTTCTGGGTTCGGGGCTTGGCGATTACGCCGAGAGCATTGATGTAAAATATACTTTGAGCTATACCGAAATAGAGGGTTTTCCTACATCAACCGTTGAGGGACACAAGGGACAGTTTGTTTTTGGCTATGTAAATGAAGTTCCTGTGGTTATCATGCAGGGCAGAGTTCATTATTATGAGGGATACGCAATGGAGGACGTTGTTCTCCCTGCACGTCTGATGGCTATGATGGGTGCAAAGGTACTGTTTCTGACAAATGCGTCGGGAGGAATTAACGCTGATTTCTCCGCAGGCGATTTTATGCTGATTTCCGACCACATTTCTTCCTTTGTGCCAAATCCCCTTGTTGGAAAGAACATTGAACAGCTTGGTACAAGATTCCCTGATATGAGCAATGTTTATAATCCTGAACTTCGCAATATTATCAGAAATACCGCAAAAGAGCTTGATATAAAAATTCAGGAGGGCGTGTATTTGCAGTTTACCGGACCGTCCTTTGAAACTCCCGCAGAAATCCGCATGGCGAGAGTTCTGGGTGCGGACGCAGTTGGAATGTCCACCGCAGTTGAGGCTATTGCCGCTAATCATGCAGGCATGAAGGTCTGCGGAATTTCATGTGTTGCAAATCTTGCGGCAGGCATGACAAATAATCCTCTTACTCATGCAGAGGTTCAGGAATGTGCTGACAAGGCAGCTCCGTTATTCAAAAAACTTATCACTCAATCAATCGTAAACATTTATTCAATGCTAAATTAATATGCTTGCTGTTTTTATGGTGCAGCAATTAGATTTAATTTTTGATTTCTTTTGAAAGTGCAAGCACTCCAATGAGGTTTGGTATTGCCATTAAGCCGTTGAAAATGTCGCTTATTCCAAGAACTATGTCAAGGCTTTCTACTGAGCCGATATATACGGCGATTATGTATACGAGCTTATATGTAAATCCGCCTTTCGGGAAAAGATATTTCCACGATTTTTCACCTATAAAAAACCAGCCGACCAAAGTGGCAAGTGCAAAAAGTATCAGCGACATTGACATAAATCGTTTGCCGATTTCACCTAAGCCTGCGCAATAGGCTTTCAGAGCAATGTCAGGCTGGTCGGGGGAAATTCCGCTGACGAGAATTACAAGTGCGGTAAGGGTGCATATTATCATTGTGTCAATGAAAACTTCGGTCATGCCCCATGTGCCTTGGGTGTCCTCCGACCGGTTTTCGCAGGAACTGTGTACCGCTACGGTAGAGCCTAATCCTGCCTCGTTGGAAAACGCTCCACGCTTTAAGCCCTGCACTACAACATTACTGACGAATGCTCCTATGCTTCCGCCTGCAACAGCTTTGAATGAAAATGCGTTTTTTACGATTGAACATAGCTGTTCTCCCGTTTCAACCGGCTTTTTCAGCAGGATTACAAGACTTCCTCCAATAAAAAAAATTGCCATGAACGGCACAAGCTTTTCACATAGTTTTGCGGGACGTTTGCTCCCTGCCACAATAAATGCAGTAAAGAAAAGCAATGCTAATGCCGAAATTTCAGGCGAAATGTTAAATCCCTCTTTTGCGGAGGAAATCACTGAGTTTGCCTGAGTCATGTTGCCCATTCCCAAAGAGGCAAGTACGGAAAACACTGCGTAGATACACGCTAAGGCTTTGCCCTTGCCGACTTTCTCCAAGTAGGACATTGCTCCGCAGATTTTGCTGTTTTTTCCGTATTTTACTCCCAGATAATTTTCGCAGTAGGATAATGCCATTCCGAAAAATGCCGAAACCCATAGCCAGAAAATTGCTCCGCTTCCTCCCGTGCATATTGCTGTGCCGACTCCCACAATAGAGCCTGTTCCTACTGTTGCTGCGAGGGAGGTGGAAAATGCCTGCAACTGTGAGAGATTTGAACCTTCACAGCCTTTCTTTCGGCGGAGAGTAAGTATTGTTTTTCGGAAAATGCTGACAGGTCTTGCCTGAATGAATCTCAGACGGAATGTCAGGAAAATTCCGCCCCCAAGCATTAGGAAAAGTACCGGAACACCCCATATAAATTCATTTATTTTATTGATTATATTCATTTTGTCACACCTTTGTATCTTGTACGATATTATAATGATATGATAAAAAAAGAAAATAAATTCCGAAAGGAGGAATTTAATGCGTACCTATAAGCCACAGAAAAGAGCAATGCTTGTTATTGCATTTGTCATGGCTCTGCCTGTGCTGGGCTTTAATATTATAGTACAGCTTTTACAGCGTTTTATTCCTTTCTCGGTTTATTATATAATGATTCCTCTTTATGCAATTTTATTTATAATCGTCATGATCGTACTGCCTGTTTATTTTAAAAAGGCGTTTTTTACCGTTTCCTCAAAGGAGATCACCATTCACAACGGGTTTATTTCAACGCAAAGCACTTTTATTCCTGCTTCATCGGTGAAGTCGGTCACTCTTGTGGTTTTGCCTTTAAGCAAATATACCGGAATGAATTTCGTGGTGCTGAATACCTTCGGTGCAAGAGCGGTCATGCTGTTTCTTTCAAAAAGCGATATGAATGAAATATCTGCCGTTATAAACAACTCCATAAGAAACAGAGCGTCTTTGTAAGGGGGAATATGCTTGAAAAGAAAACGTATCAAAAGATTTTTTCAGCGGCGTCAGCACCCTGTTATAATGATTACCTATATTGCAAAATATCTGTGGCTGCTTGTTATCCCTCTTACAAAGTATCTTATTGCTGTAAGATTTGATTTGAAAAGCTGGATCGAAACCAACTGGGTAGATATTCTTACCGTTTCGGTAATCGTTGCATACGCCTTTGTCAGATGGATCTGTGTTTATTTTGAAATGGAAGATGACGCAGTTGTTGCACATACGGGTTTTTTTGGAATAACTCAGACTAAGGTGTATTTCAGCGAGATATCCAGCGTTACTTTTTCTCAGGGCTATCTGTTCAGGGCAGTCCATGCCTGTTCGCTGTATATTGATACTGACGCAAGGTCGATTCAGCAGGCGGACATTTATCTTCAACTTCATAAAAAGCAGGCGGTTCAGATTATAGACAAAATTACCGACAACAGCCAATGTCAGCCTAAGTATGTCTATCACTCAAAGCGGTGGGAAATGATGATATTTTCACTGCTTTTTTCCTCAACGCTTTCGGGAATGATTATTCTTGTTTCGCTGATTTACGAGTCAAACAAAATTGTTGACCGAGCGTTGGAACAGCGTTTTATTGAGCATTTCAACAGCCAGATAGAAAAGGCTTATGATTTTGTACCGAAATATTTTCTTATTGCGGGACTTCTCATTGCAGGCAGCTGGCTTTTGTCCTTTATTACAAATTTAATGAGGCATTGGAACTTCTCATGCACAAGATGCGGAGATAAGTTCATTATAAACAGCGGAAAAGGCACAAAAAGACAGCACGTTCTTATAAGAGAAAGAATTATTTACATCGACTATCAGCAGTCGATGCTTATGAAACTATTTAAAATCTGTTCTGTTTCCGCTAAGTGTACAGGCTACGGAAAAGCAAGCAAGGAGTTTTCGGCGCTTATACCTATTACAACCGTAAGTCAGGCAACCGAGTCGCTGAAACTGCTTATTCCGGGGATTCCCGATACGGAGAACAGCGTAAAAACCAGAAAATCCGATATAAGGCGGTTTGTTACAATTCCTGCACTTTGCTGTTTTATTCCGCCGGTGGCATGGTATATTCTCAAAAGTATTCTTCCTATGTGGTCTAAGGAAATACGCATGATTGCAATACTTGTCTATATTCCTTTGGTGTGGCTCACTATGGTTAAGTTTGGCTCGGCTTTTTCAACGGGAATAGGAGTAAGCAAAAAAGAGGACTGTATAAGCTTTTCCTACTGCAAGCTTTATAAGTTTCATAAGGTTGTGGTAAGAACAAGCAAAATCTCAATGATTAGAATAAAGCAATATCCCTGGCAGAAAAGAACGGGAATCTGTTCGGTTATTATTTATACCAATTCGGAAAAACACAGCCGTCATATTATAAAATATATTAACTACAATGACGCTGTCAGACTGCTGTCAGACAACGGATTATATTTCAGGAGGTGACGTTTATGCCCAAATTTGAGGCAGGTATGGAGAGTATGCTTGATACCTTCATTTTTGAAACAAGCGATTTGCTTGAAAAGCTTGATAATATTCTGATTGATACTGAGCAGGAGGGTGAAATGTCTCCTGATCAGATCAATGAAATCTTCCGCACAATGCATACGATTAAAGGTTCTGCGGCTATGATGGGTTTGCAGAATATGTCGGTGCTTGCTCATGCAGTGGAGGATTTATTTTACATAATCAGAGATAACCCTGACATTAAAGTGGATAAGCCCCGTCTTTATGATTTGCTTTTTACAAGCTCCGACTGTCTGAAAGGCGAAATTGAAAATATTCAGGACGAGGATATTCCTCTGACGGATTTCACAGAGCTGATGAATAAAATTCATGCTTTGGCTGATGAGATGAAAGGTGTTTCAACTATTGAAAAGGCTGACAAGGTAGAAAAAAGCCTGCCTGAAAATCTTTTTCCTGAGGACGAGGCAAAGGAAATTGTCACTTTCAAAGTAGTCTATGATGAAAAATGCATGATGCCCTCTGCAAGGGGAATGGTGCTTTTGCGTGGGTTGGGAAATATTTCGGAAGTATGCAAAACATTTCCTGCCGATCTTGATGATGACAATGCTGATGATGAAATTAAGAGCAGCGGACTTTTTATCAAGCTTATAAGCGACGATAACGAAAAGGTGCTGGAACATTTAAAAAGCGGTATGAATGTCGTTTCTGCCGAAATTGTTCCAAAGCCTGAAAAAAAGCCGGCGCAAGTGATTCAGGAGGCTGTCAGTGAGAAAAAGCCTGCGAAAAAAGCCGGTGAAAAGCATGAACAATCAATTATTTCCGTTAAGCTTGATAAGCTTGACAAGCTTTTAGACCTTGTGGCGGAGATTGTTATTACCGAAAGCATGGTTACTGCGTCACCCGATTTGAAGACTTTTTCGGGAAATCTCGAACGATTTAACAAGTCCTCACGAGAGCTTAAAAAGCTTACTGACGAGTTACAGGACGTTGTTATGTCAATCCGAATGGTTCCTGTTTCATCGGTTTTTCAAAAAATGAACCGAGTGGTAAGAGATATGAACAGCAAGCTGGGCAAAAACTGTCAGCTTGTTTTTGAGGGCGAGGATACTGAGGTTGACAAGTCGATAGTTGATATTCTGGGCGACCCGCTTATGCATATTGTGCGAAACGCAGTTGACCACGGAATTGAGTCCCCCGAAGAAAGAGCGGAAAAAGGCAAAACAGAAAGACCGACGGTTACACTTTCGGCAGGATACAAGTCGGGAGAGGTTGTTATTGAATGCAGGGATAACGGAGCAGGCATGAATACGGCGAAACTTCTTGCAAAAGCTAAGAAAAACGGACTTCTCACCAAGCCAGAAAACGAATATACCGACAAGGAAATTATTAATTTCATCACCAGTGCAGGTTTTTCAACCAACGAGCAGATCACGGAATATTCCGGACGAGGCGTGGGAATGGACGTTGTAATGAAAAATCTCCAAAAGGTAGGAGGAAAGCTTGAAGTTGACTCTGTGTGGGGAGAGGGGTCTGTTTTTACTATAAAAATTCCGCTTTCCCTTTCAATTATCGACGTTTTAAGTGTTCGTGTGGGGGAGAGCAGTATTTCTCTGCCAATCAATGCGGTTCACGAGGCGTTCAGGTGCGATGATGACGGCTATATTCTTGACCCGGACGGAAACGAATTTATTATGCTGAGAAATAAGCTGTATCCGCTCATAAGGCTGTCGGAGCATTTTGGAATTAAGCCGGATATAACAGAACCTCAGAAAGCTATGATGATTTACGTTAAAGCAGAGGATAAGTCTGCGGTTATTATGGCTGATGAAATCATTATCGACCAGCAGGTTGTTGTAAAACCTTTTTCGCCTCTGCTGTCAGCATTTCAGCTTAAAGATGCTGGTCTTGCAGGCTGTTCGATACTTGGCGACGGAAGTATTACCCTTATTGCCGACATGCCCGCACTGCTTGGCGGCTATGTCTGAGGAGGCGTTTTTATGACTGAGAATAGCAATGCTTTTGAACAAAACGGCGGACAAATTCTTTCGTTTTTATGCGGAGGCAATTTTTACGGATTTGAACTGACCGCCGTTACGGATATAATTGAAATTCCCGAAATAACCAAAGTTCCCAAACTGCCCGATTACATAAGCGGGCTTATAAATCTGCGAGGAAAGGCTGTGCCTGTGGTAGATTTCAGAAAAAGGCTGGGGCTTTCGGCAGGGATTTTTGACGACCGAAGCTGTATAATAATCGTTGAAATAAATTCCGCTCAGGCTGGAATAATCTGCGACAGAGTTTCCGACGTTGAAAATGTTCTGCCTGAAATGATTGCGCCGTCTCCTGTGGAAAACGGTCTTGTAAGATGTTTTATCACTCATAAGAAAAAACGCATTTCTCTGCTTAATCACAAAAAGATTTTTAATAAGAACCTGTCCACATAGGCATATACGCACGTCTTTTCAGCAAATTTTGCCGCAGACTGCGTTAAAAATGCTTGCCGGGCGCCAGCCCGCCTGCGCATTTTTGCCTTGTCTGCAACAAAATTATGCTCGAAAATCCGCACGCAAATCCTATGTGGACAGGTTCTAAAATTTGAAAGGACAATATATAATGATAAGATTTTACAACGGACGAGTTCTTACCATGACTGACGGAATAAATATTTCTGAAAATATCGAGGTATGGACTGACAATGACAAGATCGTTTTTGCAGGCAAACCTGAACAATCAGATTTTGAAGGCAGGGCCTTTGACAGAGAATATAACCTTAACGGCAACCTGCTTATGCCGTCCTTTAAGAACGCTCATACACATTCCGCAATGACGTTCCTGCGTTCCTATGCTGACGACCTGCCTTTGCAGGAGTGGCTTTTCAACAGAGTTTTCCCAATGGAGGCAAAGCTTGACGGCGAAAGCGTTTACTGGTTCACAAAGCTTGCAAATCTCGAATATCTCACAAGCGGTATTACTTCTGCGTTTGATATGTATTTTGAGCTTGACGATTATGTAAAAGCCTGCGAAGAAATGGGTTTCAGAACTGTCCTCTGCGGGTCTGTTTCAGGCGACATTTCCGCTGTTGAAAGACTTGAAAGCAATTATAATAAATATAACGGCAAAAATCCACTTACCTCCTTTATGCTTGGTTTCCATGCGGAATATACCTGCGACGAGGCTTTGATTAAGGCTGTGGGCGAGCTTGCTGAAAAATATAAGGCGCCTGTGGGAGTTCATAATTCCGAAACTGAAAAGGAAGTAAGAGAATGTGTTGAAAAATACGGCAAAACTCCTACTGAGCTTTTTGACAGCTATGGAATTTACAACTACGGCGGAGCAGGTTTTCACTGTGTCCATATGAGCGATAATGATTTGAATATCTTCAAGGAAAAAGGCGTATGGGCAGTTCATTGTCCCGGTTCAAATACAAAGCTTGCAAGCGGAATTGCTCCGATTTGTAAAATGAATGAATTGGGTGTCAACCTTGCAATCGGTACCGACGGACCTGCAAGCAACAACTGCCTTGATATGTTCAGGGAAATGTTCCTTATGACGGGGTTGCAGAAACTTGCTTGCAAAGATGCGTCAGCCTGCCCTGCGGATAAAGTGCTTTATTCGGCAACAGCAGGCTCGGCTCGTGCAATGGGACTTGCCGAATGCGACACTATCGAGGTTGGCAAGCAGGCTGATTTAATTGTTATCGACCTTGATCAGCCTAATATGCGGCCTCTCAACAATATCGGCAAAAATATTGTTTACAGCGGTTCAAAGCAGAATGTTATCATGACTATGTGCGCAGGAAAAATTCTTTATGAAAAGGGCGAATTTTTCGTTGGTGAAAACGCTGAAACAATTTATATCCAAGCGGAAAAGCTTGCGGATAAAATCAAGGCTACGGGTTAAATTAAATACAAGGAGTTCATTGGGAATATTGTTCGGCATTTTCTTGAAAGTTTGTTATATAAATTGCCCGTTTTGACCTTTTAATATTCCGAAGTTTCGTGCAATGCTCTGATATTTTTGCAAGAGTAATAAATGGTACTTGCAAAATTCACAAATATGGCGTATAATAGTTAGTAAGAATAATTTATTAGTGGAGTGATTTTTTTTATGAAACTTTCAGAAATGTCCAGAGAGGAACTTTCTGCGTTTAAGGCGGATGTTCAGAAGAAGTATGACGATTATAAGAGTCAGGGACTTTCCCTTAATATGGCAAGAGGCAAGCCGTCACCTGAACAGCTTGAACTCAGTACAGAGATGCTTACTGTTCTTAACGGCAAAGATGGGGATTTTAAGGCTTCCGACGGAACAGACTGCCGTAACTACGGCGGTATTGACGGTATTGTTGATGCTAAGAATTTGTTTGCTCCAATGCTTGGCGTAAGCAATGACGAGCTTATCGTATTCGGTAATTCCAGTCTTAATATTATGTATGATACTATTGCAAAGTGCTATATTTTCGGTGTTGACGGCGTTCAGAAACCTTGGAAGGATTGTGAAAAGGTTAAGTGGCTTTGTCCATGTCCCGGCTATGACAGACATTTCGCTATTACTGAGAATTTCGGTTTTGAGCTTATTCCTGTTCCAATGAAGGACGACGGTCCTGATATGGATATGATTGAAAAGCTTGTTGCTGAGGACGAGGCTGTCAAGGGTATTTGGTGTGTACCAATGTATTCAAATCCTGCGGGTATTACCTATTCTGACGAGGTTGTAAAGAGATTTGCCGCTTTGAAACCAAAGGCAAGTGATTTCAGGATTTTCTGGGATAATGCTTACTGTATTCATCATCTTTCCGATACTCCTGATAAGCTTTTGAATCTCCTTGACGAATGCAAGAAGGTTGGCAGTGAAGATATGGTTTATATGTTTGCATCAACTTCAAAAATTACGTTCCCAGGCAGCGGTGTTGCAGTAATGGGTGCATCCGTTAAGAACATAAACTATATTAAGAAGCTTATGAACTTCCAGACTATCGGTCATGATAAGCTTAATCAGCTGCGTCACGTTAAGTTCTTCGGCAATTTTGACGGACTTATGAAGCATATGGATAAGCACAAAGCTATTATCAAGCCACGTTTCGATGTTGTTATCGACGAATTGGAGAAGGAAATTGCTCCTCTCGGAATCGGTAGCTGGAAAAATCCAAACGGTGGTTACTTCATCAGCTTTGATTCTTTGGACGGCTGTGCGAAGAGAATTGTTGAGCTTTGCAAAGATGCCGGAGTAGTTCTAACAGGTGCAGGCGCAACCTTCCCATACGGAAAAGACCCTCGTGACTGCAATATCAGAATTGCACCAACATTCCCATCTGTTGAGGAAATGAAGCTTGCTGTTGAAATTTTCGCAACTGCTGTTAAGCTTGCAAGTGCTGAAAAGCTTTTGGGTTAATTAATATATATGGAAATCGGGCGACTTTATTCGTCCGATTTTTTTATATTTTCCTAAAAATCACAGTTGACAAAAAAAGCAAAACGTGCTATAATATAAAATCCGGAGGTGGAGCATTATGGCTATTGACAAAAGCGGTACAAAGCAGATTGCCGACAACAGAAAAGCCCGACACGATTATTTTGTGCTGGAACAGATTGAGTGCGGTATCGAGCTTGTTGGTACAGAGGTTAAATCGATCCGAAACGGCGGAGTTAACCTGAAAGATAGCTGGTGTTCCATTGACAACGGAGAAATGTGGGTCAAGGGTATGCACATTTCTCCTTATGAGCAGGGCAATATTTTCAACCGTGACCCTCTTAGAGTCCGCAAGCTTCTTCTTCATAAGAAGGAAATTATGAGACTTTTAGGCAAGGTTCAGCAGGAGGGCTTGACGCTTATTCCTATGGCATTGTATTTCAAGGGCAGTAGAGTAAAGCTTGCACTGGGGCTTTGCAAGGGTAAAAAACTTCATGATAAGCGTGATGACATGGCTAAAAAAGCGGCTCAAAGGGATATTGACAGGGCGTTGAAAGAGAGGACAAGATAAAATAATTGTGCATTGAATAAGGGGATGTAAAGGTTTCGACGGGGATTATGAAGCATGATAAGCGAGCAGAGGAGCGCACTCTCTTTAAACGGCGTACGTTTTAAAATTAGACGACAACGATAATTTTGAATTAGCAGCTGCTTAATTGCTGCTCGTCTTTCCTTTGAGTACCACGGCTTAGGATAAGGCGTCGATTAGTGGTGAACGCTTTCGGGTGATTGCTGTAACCCGTTGGTGTATTACAGCATACTGACGTTCGGGGCGTGTCTGTTTGCCCTGTTCCCAGGGAACTGGCTTTGCCGCAATAACAGAATACGCTCGTAGAAATTCATGGGGATTGGTTTTCGGACAGGAGTTCGATTCTCCTCATCTCCACCAAATACAAAACCGTCTATTTACACAAAACAGCGTAGATAGGCGGTTTTATTTATATTTCTCACATTGGCAGTATGCAAATTTTTCTTGACTAAAAGTAATGTTTTTGGCATGCATATGACACGAATTGATAATTATTCTGTTGGTTGCTGTGTTGAAACGGAAATGAAAATGTGCTATAATGTACTCAACAAATCTGGATTTGTGGTGAGCAGACATATGGATCTAAAAGAGCGGGCAAAAAAATTTAAAACCGATATACCGGCTGTGTTTCTTGCGTTGAAGCACAGTAAGACACCTATCTTAGCAAAGGTAATATCCGCTGTTACAGTAGGTTATGCGCTGTCACCGGTTGACCTGATTCCTGATTTCATTCCAATATTGGGATACCTTGATGATGTGATATTATTGCCAGCTTTGATTGCGCTGACAATAAAACTCATCCCTGACGATGTGTGGACTGAATGTCTGGAAAAGTCAGAGAATATGTGGTCAGATGGAAAACCGGAAAAATGGTATTATGCTATACCGATTGTTATCATATGGGCTATTATTATATGGCTTATTGTGAAAGCTATATGGTTTTAGAATTGATATAGGCAACTTCCTATTAGTCAAACTATATTATGTAAGTGAAAATATGTGATAAAAACAGCCGACAAGGACACTCTTTGTCGGCTGAAATTATATTTGGACTTATCAAAAATTATTATTAAAATCTGATTTTAAATCTTTATAACCTTGTGGAAAACTTTCTTTCCTTTTTTGATGATAACCGGCTTGGAAAGGTCGATCATACCCTTAGGGTCGGTGAACTTTTCATCGTTTACGGAAATTGAATTTTGTGTTACGAGAGTTCTTGCATCTCTGTTTGAGGACGCTATGCCTATCTTTACAAGAAGAGTCAGAATACCCATTTTTTCGTCCTCAAGCTCGCTTGCAGGAATTTCCGTAGCAGGCATATCTGCACTGTCAGTACCCTTTGTGAAAAGAGCCTTTGCCGCTGCGTCAGCCTTCTTAGCCTCTTCCTCGCCGTGAACAAGCTTTGTAAGCTCAAATGCAAGCAGTTCCTTAGCCTTGTTGAACTCTGCACCCTCCATAGTCTTTTCCATTTCCTCAATTTCTTCAATAGGAACAAATGTAAGCATTTTCAGACACTTGATAACGTCAGCGTCCTGTACGTTTCTCCAATACTGATAGAACTCGTATGGACTTGTCTTTTCAGGGTCAAGCCATACTGCACCCTTTTCGGTCTTACCCATTTTTTTGCCCTCTGAATTAAGGAGGAGTGTGATTGTCATAGCGTAAGCGTCCTTGCCCAGTTTCTTTCTGATAAGCTCAGTACCGCCAAGCATATTAGCCCACTGGTCGTCACCGCCGAACTGCATATTGCAGCCGTAATCCTGAAACAGTCTGTAAAAGTCGTAAGACTGCATAATCATGTAGTTAAATTCAAGGAAAGTCAGACCTCTCTCCATTCTCTGTTTATAGCATTCAAATGTAAGCATTTTGTTTACAGAGAAACAAGCTCCCACATCACGGAGAACGTCCACATAATTAAGATTTAAAAGCCAGTCAGCATTGTTTACAACAATAGCCTTGTCATCAGAGAAATCAATAAAATTGCTCATCTGCTTTTTAAAGCACTCAACGTTGTGGGCAATAGTTTCCCTAGTCATCATTTTTCTCATATCGGTCTTGCCTGACGGGTCGCCGATCATAGCCGTACCGCCTCCGATAAGCACGATAGGCTTGTTGCCTGCCATCTGCAAACGCTTCATAAGGCACAAAGCCATGAAGTGTCCAACGTGCAGACTGTCTGCGGTAGGGTCGAAACCAATGTAGAAAGTTGCCTTTCCTGCATTGATAAGCTCTTTGATTTCTTCCTCGTCTGTCAGCTGAGCCAACAGACCACGTCTTTTAAGTTCTTCAAATACTGTCATTTTAAAATCCTCCATTATTTCACACCTTATTTTGTAAGGCTTATTATTTGCACTCAGATATAGTCGTTATAAAAAAATTCCTGCGGCACTTTCATAATTTCGCTTGAAATCTCAGTAAGACGTTTAATAAGCTCCGTCTTTTGTTAGTCGGTCAAATAATCGCCCTCAACAGTTAAGTATGGCATAGCATTCTCCTTTACATCAATCAAAAAAGCTTAACTGCATATCTCCGTAGCCACGTTGATAATCGGCAATAATTTCTCGCATATTATAAATAATTCCTAATCTGTCGCATTCTTTTGAAAAGGAATACCACAGCTTTTGGGCATTGGGCGAAACGCAGTTATAGCGTTCACCGTAATAACTGCGGTATTTATCCGAAAGCTTTGGAAACAGTCTGTCAAGCTTTTCATAATAGTAATCACGCTGATTTTGCCTTAAAGTCATTCCGAATGCAGGATAAATGTATTTTACTCCGCACCCATGAGCTTTTCTTACAATTCCAAGAATATTTTCTTCATTATCCTCAATGAACGGCAGAACCGGCATAAGAGTAATACCTGTTTTAAGTCCTGCCTGCGACATTTTCGCCAAAGCCTCAAAACGCTGTGAAGATACACAGACGTTTGGTTCTAGCAGTCTGCACAGCTTGTCGTCAACGGTTGTCACCGTCATTTTGCAAAGTACGGGAGAATGTTTTGAAATATCCTTGTAGATGTCAATATCACGGGTTATAAGATTGCTTTTGGTTATAACCGTTACCCCGAAATTATATGCGTCAATAAGCATTAAAGCTTTTCGTGAAAGCTCCAGCTCCTTTTCAAAAGGATTGTAAGGGTCGCTCATTGCACCTGTTCCTATTACTCCCGTTCTGACCTTTCGGCGGAGCTCATCACGCAAAATTTCAAGGGCATTTGCCTTTGCTCTTACAGTATCGAAATTATCTACATGATAGCACTCACTCCTGCTGTCGCAGTAAATACACCCGTGACAGCAGCCACGATATATATTCATGTTATAATCATTTCCGAACCATTGGTTAGACTTATTCTTTTGCAAAATAGTTTTTGTCTTAATATATTCCATATTACTTATTTTCACATGAAACCGAGATAATGCTTACTTTATCTTCAGTATCGAAGAACAAAACAATTTTGTATCCGTTATCATAAAATTTCAATGCACCCTCTTTGTCATCTGTCTTTCCGTCAAGCGCCGATAAAACATCGCTTCTTGTACTGCCGTAACCTATTCCGTAAATTTTCAAATCTCCCACGTTTGATTGTGACGTTGTGACAAGTGCGGAAATGTCGGCATCGGAAAGCTTGTTTTCATCAGCTGTGTCCACCTGAGCAAGACCGAATTCATTGCCGTTATAGGTAAGCATTACCTTTGACTGATTTGATTCTCCTAACATATTTTGAAAATAAATATCGGGTGCATATTCAAATTTTCCGCCCAGACTGCTTATTTTGCAGGGCATTTCCAAAGATGTTCCGTCAATAGTAACTCCGTCAGATTTTTTCCCGCAGGAGCAAAGGCATAAAGCCAACATTACAAATATCCCAGTACAGGCTAAAATTCTGCTTTTTCTTATCATATTTGTTCCTCCATACATACAGGCAGTACCGCACAAAAGCCGAAGAATAAAAAATCCCCCGACAGAAAATCTGTCAGAGGACGAATATAATCGTGGTACCACCTCAGTTTATCGGCAAAGCCGACCTCAAACCAATAGGTTTTGAGCCTTTAACGGAGCGACCCGAACTTCACTACTGTTATTTCGCAAAGCCTGCTCGGAGATGTATTCACACAAGTCTTCCGCACTTTCTCGCACCAACCGAAAGCTCTCTTAGAGGATAGAAATATGCTACTTGTTCCCGTCACAGCATTTTTTTATAAAATTAAGGGCAATACCTTAAAGTATTGCCCTTAAAGAATATCACAATTCAGATTATTTGTCAAGCGTTTTTATGTATTATCTTCTGTAATTTCATTTTCAGCGTCACGAAGTTTTTTCTTGTTTACCCAAGACATAGAAAACTGCATTCCAAGCACGATAACTCCGCCTATTATAAAGAATATGATGCTGAATGAATTAAAATTCATAGCAGGCTTAGGAGTATCCAGCGTTGCAGGGCCCTGAGTAATGGCATAAAGGGAACCTACCATCAATCCCAGTATAAAATAAATTGTCTTAGACCTGTGGTGTTCGAGCACATACTTGATAATTTTGATAACGAGAATTACACCAGTTAATATGCCAAGTCCCAGAGTTATAATAAACGGCAGACCTTTAAAGTTAAAATGCAGAAGCTCTTTTATGTAATTCATTGTAGGTATATAAAGTCCGAATATAAGCAGTAATGTTGAACCTGAAATTCCCGGCAGAACCATTGCTGAAATAGCAATCATTCCTGCTGCGAAAATATAAATTACTCTGCCGAAGCTCATGGAAACATCAGCACTTCCGCTTGAAGACGGGCTTAAAACGGAAATTGCAACTACTATTGCTATACCTATAACCGAAAAGATTATATTCACATACTTGCCTTTTATGCTATCTTTTTCTTCCATACAAATTATAGGAATGGAAAATAAAATAAATCCCATAAACAACGAGCTTACCTGATAAATGTGGCTTTCAAAAACCTGAGTAAGAATTAAAGCTGCTGAAATGAATCCTATTGCCCAGCCTATGCCAAGCTTAATCAAGAATTTAAACGCCTTGATTTTTTCTTCTTTTGTACCGGATATCAGCGCATTCAGCGAGCCGATAAATTTGTCATAAAAGCCCATCAGAAAAGCGATTGTTCCGCCGGAAACTCCCGGTACGCTGTCGGCAAGCGCCATACAAAAACCTCTGATTGCATTAAGTATCATAATTAAATTCTACCTTACCTTTCTTATTTTTGTTCCGCAGTTTTTATTCCGTAAGCTTTTTCTACTAAAATCATAAGCTTACGCAGATTTATTTTTTGACTGTACTCCGTAATCTCCTTTGACGCCTCCACAGCGCATTGCTTTGCGTACTCACGTCTGTTTGTTTTTAGATAGCAAAGCCCCAGATAAAGGTCGCAGTCTCCTGCCAAAGACTTATTTTTTGTTGTTGCCTTAGCATTTATAAAATAATTCTCAGCCTTAGCAAGCTCGCCCTTTGCATAATAAAAAAGTCCAAGTGTGTGCTTTATGTGAGCAGAATTTTTCCCTAGCATTGCCCTTTCAAAATAATGCATAGAGGAAATATATATTTTCTCCGAAGCCTCAATATCGCCTTTGAGCAGACTATTGTAAAGCATTATATTAAAATATTCGTTCTGTTGACTGCTGTTCAGATGAGAAAATCTTATTCTTTTCAGCGTGTCAGCACATTCTTCATACCGTTCGCCCTCTGCATAAGCCGATGCCAGATATAAAAGCTTTGAGGCGGAAAGCTTGCCTTTTGTGCCGAGATATTGTTTTACCTTTTTATAATATTCGTCGCAAAAACCGTTCTTTTCCTTGAATGAAATCAGCTCTTTGCGTTTTTTGGACGAATATACAGCATAATAAACCGTAGCTGTAATCAGAAAAGCAAAAACTGCCGCAAAAGCAGGAATAAAAGCTCTTAAACAGCCGAAAAGATTGTATTTCATACCAGTGCAAAGCCAGTAAACGCACATTATGCAAAAGCCTATAATCACC
>JBJERA010000227.1:0-5648 GCA_051882035.1 Hominimerdicola sp. | reverse complement strand
GTTGGCATAATCATCCTATTGGGTGGTTTGTTTAGTCCTGAAAGTGATAATGCAGTTGTTGTAAAATCCGCCACCCCTGAACCAGAGCCGAAGGCAGAAGCACCAACCAGAATATCAAAACTAAATGAATTAAGGGATAAAGGGCTAATTACCGAAGAAGAATACAATAAAAAGCGAGAAGAAATTCTAAATTCGCTTTAATTGCTATGAGGGCGTGACCACTAAGGCCACGCCTTCACTCATAAAAAGATTAGGGAGCAATCGGTTCGCATCTGAAGGAATACTCCATCGTTCCGACATAATCACCGGCGCTCATCCATTTGTCCGTGATTTGAAGCCGGAAATATTTTGTGGTATTTTGCGCTGAAATGTCCTCGTTGGTAAATGATGCAAAAGGTGTATTGCTATCGAATCGGGTAAGACCATCAGCAGACATCAGGGCACATTCAACAGATGTGTTTTTCTCAACATGATTGAGTCTTATACCGTTTTCGCCAATATTCGTGCAATAGACGTTCACAGAATAGCCGCTCTCAATATTACCATTCTCAATCGTTACGCTGCCCTGTTCGCCATTTCGCAAATCAATAGTGGCAGGAATTGTAATTGTGTAAGAACTGTAGATATGTCCGTAGACTTGTGATGTGCCGCTTCCAGCAGATTCATCCCAAAACTCTGCTGCAAAAGCGGTCATGCAGAGTGCCATCAGCATAACCATAGACAAACAAAGATTAACAATTCGTTTCATTTTTTCAAGCCTTCCTTTAATATGAGTTTATTTCACAAATTACTGTGCCACTATTCAGCACCGCCCTATTATCGAGCGCATAACAGTTATAAACCAATCGGCAATTCTTGTATGTTCCCTTTTGAAGCGCTTGCAATAGTGTAATTTCGGTTAGTGTTTCAGACGGTGCAAGGAAATCAGATTTGTAAATCAACGTGTCATCTGACAAGTATAATGAGATGACAAAATAGCAGTTGTTTTCTTTCGGATTGTACAAATCAACCGTTTGTTGCAATTGCCCGGATTTGAAGTTAAGACCTGTTACTCCTGGAATAGATATTGATTTATCTTTGTATTCCGAGAATGGCGTAAAATCAAGCGTGCTGGAGGTCTCCGTGGATTGCTCATTGTTTGGTGGTACGGTACTATTACAAGAGCGTATAATTATTATTATCGCTATTACAAGCAATACCGATAATACAATGAGTGATAACATCTTTTTCAAAATGCTTCTCCTTTCCGTAAAAAATGTAGCTCTATTCTAAATAAGAAAACGGAATAACGAAAGGCAAAGTTGGTGTGTTATTTCTTCTTCCAACGGTAAATTGTTTTATTGTCGCCGCTGAAGGTATCATCTTTTTGTGATACGACTTTATCTATTGTCGGCCTAGAATAATGTTTGAATTTCTCGATGAAATCTGGAACTTCTGTATGTACTTGACCGCATTTTAGACACTTTAACCGCCTTAATCGTAGGACATACACTTTGCCGGTTGAGTCCTTAATCTTGCGTTGTCGGCTGTCTCTGACCCTCATAGGCGAATTACATGACGGACATTTTGGTTCGTCAAGATTTACTACTACTGCATAGCCCCCTTTTTATAAACTGTGTAATTCTTGGTAATAATCATAAAATCAACCTCCAAATAATAATGAGGGTATAACCAAAAGAATGCTGTGTATAAGTTGGCAAGTCAAGTAAAACCGCAATCCCTTAATAATTAACACAAGATATATGCAAATACATAAATAGAAAGACCGCCGATGCGATTATCAACCCTGTTGGCGGAAGAAATAATGCTCCCTGCATTTTTACAACAGAGAGCATTTTCTTTATTTAACAGGGGGAGCTTAATAGCGGAAACTGAACAAGCATTGCTTTATTGATGTTGTTCAATGTTTCACAATCATTAACTTTTCCAATGTATTTATCAAGATGAGAAATTGAAATGGTTGTAATCTGTTCAATCAACATAGTGCTGGGAGAGGTCAGGCCATACTGCCTGTAGCTCCACAGTTCTACATGAACTGGCAATCTCCGCTTATTCATCTTCGTAGTAATCGGAATGATGTTGAGCGTTGTGCTATATGTATTATTTTTGTCATTCGACAAAATAAATACAGGACGATAACCAGTTTGAACACTTCCGTCTTTATCAGTTAGATTGCACATCCAAATTTCGCTGAAATGAGGCGATTTATCCATAGTAATAATCCTCATTTCCGCTAATGTACTTTTTGTAATCAACTCTGACTATATGCTCCGAATTACATTGAAATGCCATTCTACCAATAGAATTGATAAAGTTGACGGTCTTATTGCGATTCAACGCATAAAGGTTGTTTGTTTCCCTCTCAAAAAGACTTGTACCATCTTCAAATGTATAACCTTCAGCATTGGCATCAATGATAAACCTTGTTTCAACCTCTTTGTCTGCAAGGAATACATATACTCTCTTTTTGTTAATGCTTACAAGCTCACTTATGGTTTTTACCTTTGACATTTTAGAATGCCTCCTCAATAGAATAGTAATCCTATGAGGGCAAAAAAACAACACCTAACGTTGTCGATAGGTGCTTTACGTTTCCTTTTAACACCTATCGTCTTGCCCTTTTCCACCTTACTTTATTAAGCAGGTTGGCAGCGGTCATCGGGGACATCCCTCACGCACTCTTTATAGGATGTTCTTATTGTAAAATATAAATTGAGAGAAGTCAATAGTAGAATGCAGAATTTTTGATTGAGAGTGAAATATAACACATCCCGCTCCTCCTGGCGTTTACGGTTTTGTTCCAAATGTAAACACATCCCCCTCATACAAAAAGAGAGGGGATACCGCCTCCCTGTATTGCTCATAGCTTCCCGCCCTGATACTGATTGATTAGTTTATCCAGAGTTGGGCGGCTTATGTTTAGTTCCCTTGCTAACTGGTTTTTGTTTATCTGTCTCGCTAAATACCGTTGATAATGCTTTTGAAAATCCGGGATTGCGATGGCTTTTCTCCCTTTGTATACGCCGTTTCTCTTTGCTATGGCTATTCCTTCCCGTTGCCGTTCAAGCAAATTTGTTCGTTCAAATTCGTTGATGGCACCTATCATTGTCAACATCAACTTTCCTGTCGGGGTGCTGGTATCAGTGCTTTCCTTATTTGAAACCAGCGTCACGCCCTTTCTACTGAGTGTGTCAACGATTTCCAGTAAGTCCTTAGTTGACCGTGCAAGCCGTGAAAAGTCGTGTATGTGAATCGTGTCGCCCTCACGCACAAATTCCAACATCTCTTGCAATTTCGGGCGGTTTGTGTCCTTTGCCGATACCTTTTCAATAAACCATTTCTCAATCTGGTATCTCTGCATTGCATCAATCTGTCGCTGCTCGTTCTGTTCTATACTGCTAACCCTAATGTATGCAATCTGCATCTTTTGCCCTCCTGTAAATTTGGGAATATATGCTATTTACATTGTGTAAATCAATTCAAAAATCAATGCTAATTTTACACAATGCCATGAAAACTAACTGTAAATATATGGTGTACTCCACATTTACACCATAGAATATTATTTCGGGCGGGATATTGCACCCGCCCATAGTGGAATGATTAAATCACGCAAGCATAATCCTCAAACTCACGCCCCCATCCCTTTGCCTTGATTTCCTCACAGAGTACCCGCATTTTGGAATCATAGTAGTTTGCGAAATCCTGCAACCCCATTTCTACCGCTTTCGTGTAGTTGTCCATTGCGGCTGCTGCCTTTTCAAAAAGTTCCTGCTTTTCCATTTTGTATACCTCTTTCTTAAAGTGATTTGAAATTTCGCTGTAGAAAATTTCCTGCAATCCCTCATCATCTGAAAAGCAATCAGAAATCATGCAATCATCAGAAAACCATGTAACCGAAATTTTTTGATGTCGAAAAAATATGATTGCTTCAATTTGTAATGCCGTTTTGATTGTGATGCGTAAGCAGGCATTAGCCAAAGACCGGAGAATGATTATTTTCATTTGGTTTCCTCCTGCCCGGTATTGTACGCCGCCGGGCTTCGGCTTTGTTGTTTACCCCAGAATCAGGTTTACCGCCTTCTCTGCTCTACTGGCTGCGCTGACAATGAATCTACTGTCATTTTTCAGGACTCTGAGCCATGATTGAATATAAGCGGTGCTATTACGAAAGCTCTTAGCGGTTTCGATTCCGACATAGCTTAACAGGCTTGCCGCTCCGATTTCGGCCACGAGTTCCTCCTTGCTATAGAGTTCACTCCCAAAGTGTGCTGTACTTGTTAATCGGTTCAGGCGGCTGCTATGGCCTGTGGAGTGGGTCAGTTCATGGAATGCGGTGCTGTAGTATTCTGCCATATCCGGGAACTGTTCACGGAGGGGAAGCACAACACGGTCAGAAGCAGGACTGTAGAACGCCTCATCACCTTTCCGATGCTCTAATGTTACGCCGGAGCGGTTCAGATAGTTTGTAATGATAGCATCCGCTGTGATGTCTGTTGCAGGGTCTACCGCTTTCGGGTCTACTGGTACAGGCTCAAAACCTTCGATTTGGCTTTCGTGAAATACGTTGAAGTATTTCAAAATGGGGATGACCTTTTCGATTTCCTCACCCGTCTGTTTGTCGGCTTCCTTAACAACACAGTTTTTCCAGAAAACCACAAAGGAGGCACGTTCACCCTTGCGAATCTTCCAACCCTTTGATTGAATCTGGTTCCATGTGAACCATGCACCGGACTTGCCCAAAAGAATCTGATTCAAAAGGCTGTACGCTTTGCCAGTCGTGCCGGAGATTGCGCCGGACTGTACACCCGTCCAGGGCTTTTCCCACGGGATATTCCCCTTTTCCAGTTCTACAACGATTCTGTCAGAAACCATTTTATAAACGTCAATGTTCATATCTTTGCGCCTCCGTTATTTGAATTACACTTATATTATACTCAATTATCTGTGTATTTCAATTGACATTCAGCACAAAGATACACAGAAAAATGTGTTAAATATGTACACAAATATCTGTGTTTTCTAATGAATGAAAAAAGGTGGCATTACACCACCTTAAAAATAATGCTAATTATATTGTGCTTTCTTTATCATCAAAACTGTATGCGATAATATCGCCTGGTTGACAACTCAATAATTCGCACAGCTTTTCTAAATTTGAAAACGAAATAGCTTTCTTTTCTCGTAGAGACTGAATAACACCTTCTGCAAGCAGCTTTTCTTTTCTGAGCTTCCCGGTATTATATCCTTTTTCTTTGAGCGCCTGTAAAACATCAAATTTATATATAATTGGCATACTATACCTCCGATTTTGTTCTGGTAATTCCGTGACAATTATATACTAAGTTTGCACAGTTTTCAATGTAGAATATGTACACAAATATCTGAGCATATTTGTGTAGTTTGCCAATTGATTTTGAACAGTTATCTGTGTATAATATAGCCATAAAGGTTGAGACCCAATCCCTGAACCGCACAGTTGTAACTCAACATCTCGACAAACACAGGCAACATCGGTGGCAGCACGGAGAGACGGCAAAAACAAAATCAGGAGGCAATCTTATGAAGTACAATTTGAGCAGCATCATGAAGGCTGCATGGGGCATCTTCCGGAAGGGCGTTGCTTCTTTCGCCGAAGCTCTTAGAAT
>JBJERA010000226.1:0-5649 GCA_051882035.1 Hominimerdicola sp. | reverse complement strand
AGGATGGTTCACATCCGCTGGCGTGTTTGGGTAATTTCGTGGATTGCTATAATTATATTTGAGGGGTTGTTACCTATGAAAAAAATACTTGTAATACATGGACCTAATTTAAATCTTCTCGGTGAGCGTGAACCTGGGGTTTATGGAAATGATTCTTATGAATCAATAAATAATGAGATTTTGGAACACGCTTTGGAAAAACAGTTTCATTGTGAGATTTTTCAGTCAAATCATGAGGGTGAGATTATTGACGAACTGCATCTTGCAAGAAAGAATTTTGACGGCGTAATTATAAATGCGGGTGCGTATACTCATTACAGCTATGCAATTCGTGACGCTATTTCTGCAATAAAAATTCCTGTGGTTGAAGTTCACATGAGTAATATTCATTCAAGAGATGAATTCAGACACACGTCGGTCATTGCTCCTGTTTGCATGGGACAGATTTGCGGATTCGGAAAAAATTCTTATTTAATGGCGGTTGACGCTTTTCATTATTATTGGAAAGAAAGTGCTGAAAATGAGCAGTAATATTGAAAAGTTACAAAATGAGGTTGGCAAAATTTCTGACTGCGCAATTATTACCGACGAAGTAAACAGACGTTATTTCACTAAGATGAAATCCAGTGCGGGAACGTTGGTGATTTTTCCTGAAAAATCTTATTTTATAATAGATTTCAGATATATTGAAAAGGCAAGAAACATTGTTACCGACTGCGAGGTTATTTTGCAGGATACTCTTTTTGAACAGATTAATCAGCTTATCGAAAAGCATGGTGCGAAAACTCTTGCAGTGGATACCAATACTTGTACGGTTGCACAACTTTGCAGTTACAGAGAAAAGCTTAACTGCCAGGTTTTGGACAGTAACGATTTTTCAAAAGCTATTAATAAAATCAGAATTATTAAGACACCCTATGAAATTGAGAAGATTATTTCGGCTCAGCGAATTGCTGAAAAAGGTTTTGAACATATGCTTGATTTTATTAGGGTGGGCAGAACCGAACATGAAATTCAGCTTGAACTTGATTATTTCATGCTGAAAAACGGTGCGGAGGCTTTGTCGTTTGATACTATTGCTCTTTCGGGTAAAAATACTTCGCTTCCTCATGGCGTACCGTCTGATAAAAGGGTAGAGAAGGGTGAATTCGTTCTGCTGGATTTCGGAGCTGTTGTTGACGGCTGGCACAGCGATATGACAAGAACAGTGTGCGTTGGAACTCCCGATGACGAGATGAAAAAGGTTTATGATATTGTATTGAGGGCGCAAAATACTGCTATTGAACAATTAAAAGCGGGAATTAAATGCTCTGATTTTGATAAAATAGCAAGAGATATTATTGAATTAAATGGTTATGGTAAAAATTTCGGACATTCCCTTGGTCATGGAGTAGGTATGGAAATTCATGAATCACCTACTGCGTCGCCACGTTCGGAAGAAATTCTTGAAGAAAACATGATTGTAACCATAGAGCCGGGAATTTATATTGAAAACAAATTCGGCGTCAGAATTGAAGATTTTGCCGTTGTTACCAGTGACGGCTGCGTTAATATGACTAATGCTCCAAAACAGCTTATAATTCTATGAGCAAAAAATTTTTTCGGCTTGAGAAAAAATATCAAAAAAACACTTGCAATAATTCAAAAAATATGTTAAAATAATAGTAAGGTATCTTCGCATAATTTTAGCGGAAGTACAAAAACTAAGATTTTATGGAGGTACTAATAATATGGTAACTGCTGGCGATTTCAGAAATGGTATGACTTTTGAGGAAGACGGCAATGTAATGCAGATTGTTGAATTTCAGCATGTAAAGCCAGGTAAAGGCGCTGCTTTTGTAAGAGCAAAGGTTAAGAATGTAATTTCAGGTTCTGTTGTTGAAAAAACTTACAATCCTACTGCTAAGTTCCCAACTGCATATGTTGAGAGAAAGGATATGGAGTATTCTTACAGCGACGGAGATATTTACTTTTTCATGGATCCTGAGTCTTATGAGCTTGTTCCTGTTAACAAGAGCGAGCTTTCCGATAACTTCAAGTTCGTTAAAGAGAACATGGTTTGTAAGCTTCTTTCTTACAAGGGACAGGTATTCGGTGTTGAGCCTCCTTTCTTTGTAGACCTTGAAGTAACTGCTACTGAGCCTGGTGTAAAGGGCAACACAGCTACAAATGCTACAAAGCCTGCAACTGTTGAAACAGGTGCAGAAATCAGAGTTCCTCTTTTCATTAACGAGGGTGATAAGATTAGAATTGATACTCGTACTTGTGAGTACATGGAGCGTGCATAATTTCATTTTTGCATAACATTAAATTTAATTTATAAAACGGAGGGAATGTTTTATGGAGCTTACAAAAAAGGTTGCTTATTTAAAAGGTCTTATGGAAGGTCTGAAAATCGACGATTCAACAAATGAGGGTAAGATTCTTACACTTATGGCTGACATTCTTGATGAGATGGCTGCTACTGTGGAAGATATTGCTGAGGAAGTTGACGAAACTGTTGAGCTTGTTGACATTCTTGACGAGGATTTAGGCGAGCTTGAGGACGAAATCTACGGCGATGATGATTGTTGCTGTGATGACGATTGTGATTGCGATTATGACGATGATGATTACGATCTTAACGATGAGGAATTGTATGAGTGCGTTTGTCCAAATTGTGGTGATACGATTTGTCTTGGCGAGAACATTATTGCAGAGGGTTCTATTGACTGCCCAAACTGCGGTGAGAATTTAGAGTTTGATTTTTCTGACCTTGAGGACGAATCCGACGAATAAAACTGCGTATTTATGCGGTAAATTTTAATATTTTTAGTTTCAGGGGTGGTGCAATTCCACACCGGAGGTGATAAGTTTTTAATGCTTTAAGTCCTCGACCACGAAAGTGCTGATTCGGTGAGAATCCGAAACCGACGGTAAAGTCCGGATGGAAGAAACGACAGTTCAGTAATTTTATTGGGCTCCTCTGGCATTACTATGTCCGGAGGAGCTTTTTCTGCTGTTTCTACCTAATAATATATATTATCAGGAGGAATTTTTATGGAAAACACAATTAAGACTAAGACAAAGACGGCGAAGAAGTTTGATACTAAAAAGCTGACGGTGCTTGCAATGTTTACGGCATTGGGTTACATATGCTTGTTCGTTTGCAGATTTAAGGTTCAGTTTTTGTCTTTGGAATTTAAAGACATTTTTATTACAATGGCAGCTTTTGCTTATGGACCTGTGGCAGGAGTTTTCGTTTCTCTTACTGAGGCACTTTTAGAATTGTTTACGTTAAGCGACACGGGACTTTATGGTTTTGTAATGAATTTTGCGGGTTCTGCATCATTTGCCTTTACAGCAGGAATAATTTATAAATACAAGAAGAATATTTTCGGAGCAGTTTTGGGACTTGTTTCTGCAATAGTTGTAATGACTAGCATAATGATAATTATGAATATTCTGGTTACACCTTATTACATGAAATGTGATACAGCAGCTGTTTATCAGCTTATTCCTACTTTGCTGTTACCGTTCAATTTAATTAAAGGATTAATTAACTCGGCTTTAACTTTGCTTTTGTATAAGCCTGTAACTCAGGCAATGAGGGCTATTAAAATTCTGCCTTCATCATCGCATAACTTGAAATTTGATAGAAATACAATTATAGTTACTGTTCTGGCTCTTATTATGGTAATTACAAGTGTTGTGGTTCTGTTTAACTACCTTAATGCTAATTGGTCAATCGGAAAGTAATTTTTAATAAAACAAGCCAATATTGTAATTTAATACAATATTGGCTTGTTTTTGCATAAAAATAATTCCATATTGGTTTAAATGCAGAGTTAATATCAAGCAATTAAATTTTATCCATAATTATCATAGCTAGACCTAAACAAGTAAGGACTATTCCTGTTGCACGATTCAGGGTTTTAGGTTCTGCTTTGTTTGCAAATTTTGCTGCGATTCTTGCCCACAAAAGTGTTGAAAGCACACAAAACATAAGTATTGTAATATCAGGCATACCATCTATTGCAAAGTGTGAAACCGCACCTGTAAGGGCAGTAAAAGTCATTATAAATACACTTGTTCCTACTGCTGTTTTTAGTTCATATCCAAGCACGCTTGTCAGAATTAAAAGCATCATCATTCCGCCGCCTGCACCAACAAATCCGCATATGAGTCCAATCAATGTTCCACATAAAATGGACTGAACGACACGCTTTTTGGGAGATACATCCTGCATTTTTTCTTTTGTGGTCATAACAGGTTTTAGAATGAATTTTATTCCAAGTATTAAGGTCATGACCATTGAGAAAGTTCCCATTGTGGTTTGTGGAATAAGACTTGCCAATAGACTGCCAACTAATGTGAAAGCCAGTATGGAAAACATCATTACAAGACCATTTTTTACATCAAGATTTTTATTTTTGTGGTAAGTGTAAGCTGAAATCCCGCTTGCAAGAACATCGCTTGCAAGAGCAATTCCTACCGCCTGATATGCGGGAATGTCAAGAAATGTTATCAACATAGGACTAATAACCGCTGCGGCACTTAAACCAGCAAAACCAGTTCCAAGACCTGCACCTAAACCTGCTATAAAGCAAATAAAAAATTTAAAAAACATAATGCCTCCCAAAACAATTATATTTTATTATTGTAACATACTATTATTAATAAGATGTAATGTTAATAAGAACAAAAAACAATACCTAATTTTTTTGTTGATTTTCAAAAATTCTTTTTTTAAATACATATATGTCAAACATCAATCAAATTATATGTTTCAATATTAAGAATTTTTGAACATCAAAACATTTTTGATGTTCACCATAAATTGACTTAATAACAAGTTAATTTATAAAGGATGAATGAATTAATCTTATTATAAAATGACATTATTATCATTAATTTAATTGTTTTACATAGAAATATTGTCAAAAATCACAAAAACATCTTGATTTATTGTTTAATTATACAATTATTCAACTTTAAACGTTTTCAAAAAGATTTAGTGGTTGACTTAATACAAATGAAGTGGTATTATTATTTTAGCATAAATTAATCAATTTTAATTTGGCATGGGAATTTAAATTTTATTTTTTATGGAGGTTAGGGATTATGAAGTCAATTATCAGAAGAGCTACTTCTACTGCACTTGCAGCAGCAATGGTTCTATCATTAACACCGGCATTTGATATTTCTACTGATGCAGCAAGCGTTCCTGAGGGGTTTGTTTATACTAAGGGCACACAGTTTATGTGTGACGGTGCGCCATATTATTATGGCGGTACTAACTGTTATTATCTTATTTATAAATCTCAGACTGCTGTTGACAACGTATTGGATGACTGCGTTGATATGGGTCTTAATGTAGTTCGTGTTTGGGGACATCTTGACGCTGGTACAAAAACTGACCAAGTAACTTCAAACGGTTATGCTGTATTCCAGAACAGTGCTGACGGAAGCGGTGAAAAAGACGGAGTTTACTTCCAGTATTTTGATAAGGACTTGAATAGACCTGTTGTAAATGAAGGTGCTGACGGTCTTCGCAGACTTGACTATGTAATTGCTCAGGCTGAAAAGAGAGGCATCAAGCTTATTCTTACATTTACAAACTACTGGCAGGCATTCGGCGGTATGGAGCAGTATTGTAAGTGGATTCAG
>JBJERA010000225.1:0-5688 GCA_051882035.1 Hominimerdicola sp. | reverse complement strand
ATCAATGAAAATAAATCTTCCCTTTTCATTTTCGACTACTGAGTCAGTCGCATCTCTTGTAGTTCCTGCAATATCAGAAACAATAACCCTTTCCTCACCGCAAATTCTGTTAATTATAGAGGACTTTCCTGCATTCGGCTTACCGATAACAGCAACCTTTATAGTTTCCTCATCTTCCTCTTCAACCTCTGCCTCAGGAAGATATTTCAGAACCTCGTCAAGCAAATCTCCCGTTCCGTGACCGTGAACCGACGATACAGGAAAAGGCTCGCCAATTCCCAGATTATAGAACTCATAGAATTCCATAGGCGGTTCACCAACATTGTCGCACTTATTAACGCATAGAATTACAGGCTTTCCCGACTTCTGCAACATTTGTGCAACATCATAATCGTTCGCCGTAACACCGCATTTCATATCAGTCACAAGAACAGTAACATCAGCTTTAAGAATAGCCAGCTCTGCCTGACGACGCATCTGAGCAAGAATAACATCATTTGAGTCAGGCTCAATTCCTCCAGTATCGACAAGCATAAATTCATGACCGAGCCACTCACATTTTCCGTAAATTCTGTCACGGGTAACGCCCGGAGTATCCTCTACAATCGAAAGTCTTTGTCCAATAAGTTTATTAAACAACGTAGATTTTCCTACGTTAGGTCTGCCCACAATCGCAACAACAGGCAACGCCATTTTATCTCCTCCTTACAATTATGCACCGCATACTTACAGCACATCTGCCCAAACAGATGTCCTGTAAATATACGGCAATTCCTTAAAATTAGACGTACACAAAATATTATAACACACAACCGCACAAAAATCAACACATAATTTAAAAAGCAGAGGAGGAAAAATCCTACTCTGCTCTCTAAATATCTGTAAAAACAGAACAATAATCAAAAATTAAGCTTCCTTTTTGATTACTTCTACACCCTTATAATATCCGCAATTCTTGCAAACCTTATGTGGTGAAGTGAGCTCACCGCAGTTAGAACACTTGCTAAGTGCTGGTGCGTCAAGCTTCCAAACAGCGGAACGTCTTTTATCACGTCTAGCTTTGGAAACTTTTCTCTTTGGTACTGCCATTCTGGCACCTCCTCTTCACTAATCTTAGAATAGACTGCCGACAGCAAGCCTTACAAAGAGCAATTACACTCGCCCTCATTCAAATCCTGACCGCAGGTATAACAAAGACCCTTACAGTCCTCCTTGCACAGAATTTTAGTAGGTAGCTTTAACAGCAAGTCTGAAACAGCTAATTCATTTATATCGAGAACATTATTTTCACAGACAATAAACTCATCATTATCCGTATTTGTACTTCTTACAAGTACATGACTAAAATCATAGTCATATTCCCGAACGAATTCTTTAAGACATCTGTCGCACACGAGATTCATTGAAAACTTCGCATTATAACTGAGCTGAACAACCCCCGCTCTGTTCTCAATCTTACCCGAAACAGCGATTGGTGTTGCAAAAGAATATGCCGAATAATCTTCAAGCTCATCAATACCTATGGAAAAATCAAGATTTTTGACCTCTCCTTCAATATCAAAAAGCTCTTTCAGCTGAACATTCATATTACACCTCAAACATCACAATCTCCATTATAAACCGAAAAATGTGATTTGTCAATAGTTTTTTTGCTTTTTTAATAAATTACTTGATAAAAGCCTTAACCTTTGCAGGAAGTTCCTCTGCATCAGCAGAAACTGTAAATACAATATTAACATCCTTAGCAAGAATAGCAAGCTTCTCAATCATAGCACCGAAAGCATCATAATCTCTGCCGCCGATTTTAAGGATACCGTCAACAAAAACTTCCTGAATGTCATAGTTACCTGCGAGCATGCCTGCAACAAAACCATAGAAAGCATCAAAGCTGTTGATGCCATATTCCTCAGCGTCAGCAAGTCTTACATTATGTGGAAGGTCGAAAGTAAGCTGCATACCTCTTTCAATACATACAACATTACCTGTTGCACTTTCAGCAGACTTCTTAATAGCGTCAACTAATATTTTAGTTTTACCTGTACCTTTTTTTCCTGTAATCAAATTAATCATAAAAACTCTCCGTTCCGCTTATAAAGCATATATTTTAAGAGAAACAAAGTTTCTCATAATCCCGTAAATTAATTATCCCAGCTTTGCTTCAAGCTCAGCCTTCTGAGATTCATAACCCGGCTTGCCGAGAAGAGCGAACATATTCTTCTTATAGCTCTCAACACCCGGCTGATTGAATGGATTTACTCCCAGAACATAACCTGAAATTGCGCAAGCTTTTTCAAAGAAGTAAACCATTTCTCCGAAGTTTTCCTCGTCAAGCTTGTCAACTTCAAGAACAATATTAGGCACTCCGCCCTCTGTATGAGCAAGAATCGTTCCCTGATAAGCCTTCTGATTTACAACGGACATATTCTGATTTGTAAGGAAGTTCAAACCGTCAAGATTTTCAGCGTCGTTTTCAAGATAGAAATCCTGCTTAGGAGTCTTAATGTCAACAACCGTTTCAAAAATCATCTTTGAACCGTCCTGAATGAACTGACCGAGAGAATGAAGGTCAGTAGAGAAAGTAGCAGACGCAGGGAAAATACCCTTTCCGTCCTTACCCTCGCTTTCGCCGAAAAGCTGCTTGAACCACTCACCCATCATTGTAAAAGCAGGCTCGTATGACACCAGCATTTCAACGCTTTTTCCTTTTCTGTAAAGGATATTTCTGATTGCCGCATACTTGTAGCAGTCGTTATTATCGTCCTTAGAATACTTTTCTCTTGCAGCAGCAGCGCCAGCCATAATCTTATCAATATCGCAACCTGCAACAGCAATCGGAAGAAGGCCTACTGCTGTAAGAACTGAAAATCGTCCGCCGATATCGTCAGCAATAACAAAAGTTTCATATCCTTCGGTATCTGAAAGTTCTTTAAGAGTTCCTCTTGCCTTATCGGTAGTAGCAAAAATTCTTGTCTTAGCCTCATCCTTGCCATACTTATCTTCAAGCAGCTTCTTAAAAACTCTGAAAGCAAGTGCAGGCTCAGTAGTTGTACCCGACTTGGAAATTACATTAACACAAATATCCTTACCCTCGCAAATAGACAAAATCTCATTAAGATAGGTAGGGCTGATATTATTTCCAACAAAATAAACATCAGGAGTATCTTTTTTCAGGTTATTATAATAAGGTGATTTCAAAAGCTCGATAGCAGCCCTTGCACCAAGATACGAACCGCCGATTCCGATAACAATTAAAATGTCAGCCTTTTCCTTGATCCTTTCAGCCGCAGCCTTAATTCTCTCAAACTCGTCCTTATCGTAGTCAACAGGCAGGTCTACCCAGCCAAGAAAATCGTTTCCAAGACCGTTTTTTTCACTAAGCGTATTATGAGCGGCTGTAATCATAGGAGCAATACCGTTATACTCGTCCTGTGAAATAAAGCTGTCAAGATACTTTGAATTCAAGCTAATAGCCAATTCCTTCAAGTCCTTTCAAAATAAAATAATTCCCTATAATGCCGAACAGACGGCATATTTTTATCCTTTTACATAATAAATTATACTATATTTTTGCCAACTTTGCAAGGGGTAAAACATAGTCTTATGACTTTTGTACATTTGTTACATTATTTCGCTCAGAAATTCAGCAAATTGTACAAAAGTTTAGCTAAACCGCACTTAACATTCATTTTTTTAACGTCTTTTTTTAATGTAATATCTATCTGAGTAATAATATCCTCACCTAGCTTACAGGTGAAACTGCCGACTTTATCGCCTTTTTTCGCCGGTGCGTCAATAGACTCTTCCCTTTCTGTAATTATTTCCATGCTTCCTGCCGTTCCTCTGGGAATGACCGCAACAGGAGCTTTTTCTGCCTCCACTTCCTGTTCAAGAACCTCTCCGCCTAAAATTTTAATATTTTCCAGTAATTCAGCAGGAATTTCAGGAGTAAAAAGCTCATAATACTGAAAGCTCATATCCAACAGTTTTTTAGCGTCCTTGTCACGCATTTCATCGTCTGTGCTTCCCAAAACTACGGCACACACCGACATATCATTTCTTGTTGCCGATGCGCAAATGCAGTTACCCGACGCTTGCGATGCACAAGCCTTCATACCCGTTATACCTTTATAAGAGCGTACAAGTCGGTTGAGATTTACAAGCTCCGCTTTTCCGTCCCTTACCGTATCGATCCATGTGGTCATGTAAGATTTAAGATTTTCATGTCTTGAAAGCTCTCCGCACAAAATTGACATATCCCTTGCAGTAGAAACAGTTGCCTCGCTTATTCCCGTGCAGTCTGCAAAATTTGTGGAGTTCATTCCTAAGTCCTTTGCTCTTTGATTCATAAGTGATACAAATTCTTCCTCGCTGTCAGCAATTTTTTCCGCAAGAGCAACACAGGCATCATTGGCATTTCCTACTGTAATAGATTTAATTAGTTCCTCAACCGTGATTTTTTCACCCACGTCCAGCCAAATCTGCGAGCCGTTCATTGAATTTGCATATTTTGAAACCGTCGCTTTATCGCCAAGAGCAATCTCACCCGTCTGTAATTTTTCCGCAGTAATCAACAAAGTCATAAGCTTTGCAAGATGGGAAATACTCCGCTGTTCATCGGCATTTTTTTCAAATAAAATTTTCCCGGTAAAAACCTCAGTAACAGCAAATGACTCCGCTGTTACCTCCGAAAGCATATCGTCCACCGCAACCGTATCCGCAGGCAGAGCTGTCTGACAAGCCGATTTTTCTTTGCCGTCTGCCTTAACAGATACTGCTAACGACAAAAGCATCATAAAGCATACAATTATAACACAGAACTTTTTAAAAAGCATACCAAAACCTCCGTTTTTGTTTAATCATATTCATTCTGAGGACTTGTTATGCGCTGTTCCCTTAAAGTTATATCTATTTATATATGTGCATTTCAGCCATGCATTTTCATTAATTTTGATTTTGAATTTTTACCACCTATTCTATAAATTACCTCTGATAATCTTTAAGCGGTTTCATATAATATTATTGCAAACCCGAAATAAAAAAGTAAAGGAGAAACAAAAATGAAAGGTGTTACTACTCAACAGGGAAGAGAAGCTCTCAACCAGTTCAAGATGGAGGCTGCTAATGAAGTTGGCGTAAATCTCAAACAGGGCTACAACGGTGACCTTACAGCTCGTGAGGTAGGCTCAGTTGGCGGCCAGATGGTAAAAAAAATGATCGCCGCTTACAAGACTGCCGGCAGCAATGTAGCAAATCAGAACCAGAGCCAGAATCAGTAATTCTCTCTAAAAACATTCAAAGCCCTGTCGGAAATATCCGATGGGGCTTTGATATTATGTTTATTTTCTATTTCTATTATTCCTCTTTTTATTTTGATACATTCTCCGGTCGGCAACTCCGATAAGCATATCCACGTTCGTATCTTCATCAAAATCAGCACAGCTGCAGCCAATACTTGCTGTTACCTTATAAGGTTTTCTTGACATATTTGATTTTTCTTCCAACGTATGCAGAATTCCCATAACCTTTGCCTCTCCGTCGGAATCGGAATAATCTCCCACTCCGATAAGAAGAAATTCATCTCCGCCGTTTCTTACGCAGATTTCATTCTTGTCAGCATTGCATTTTAGGGAATCCGCAATCATCTGCAAGCCGTAATCTCCCTCATTATGACCGTATGTATCGTTTACC
>JBJERA010000224.1:0-28167 GCA_051882035.1 Hominimerdicola sp. | reverse complement strand
GTTATCGGTTAATTACCTGTTTTAGCAATTTAATTTACGAAAGGATTGATATAAATGGGAAAGTTAAAAATTACCGAAACTGCATTGCGTGACGCTCACCAGTCACTTATTGCCACAAGAATGTCAATTGACGAAATGCGTCCTATTCTTTCCGAAATGGATAAAGTAGGGTTTTATTCCGCTGAGGTATGGGGCGGAGCAACATTTGATGCGTGTATCAGATTTCTTGGTGAAGACCCTTGGGAAAGACTTCGCATAATCAGAAAAGAAATGCCTAATACAAAGTTGCAGATGCTGTTCAGAGGACAGAATATGCTGGGCTATCGTCACTATGCAGACGATTTAGTTGAATATTTTGTTCAGAAGTCCATTGCCAATGGTATGGATATTATTAGAATTTTCGATGCACTCAACGATATAAGAAACCTTGAAACTGCTATCAAGGCGGCTAATAAGGAAAAGGGCCACGCTCAGGTTGCTATTTCCTACACAACAGGCGAGGTCTTCACTCACGAATATTATGTGAATTATGCTAAGCAGATCGAGAGTGCCGGTGCGGATTCTATCTGTATCAAGGATATGGCGGCTTTGCTTACTCCTTATGAGGCTGAAACTCTTGTTAAGGAGATTAAAGCGGCTGTTAAAATTCCGGTTCAGCTCCACACTCACTTTACATCGGGTCTTTCATGTATGTGTATCATGAAGGCTGTTGAGGCTGGAGTTGATATTGTCGATACAGCTATGTCACCTCTGGCATTGGGTACTTCCCATGCTCCGACTGAGTCTATCGTTGCGGCATTTCAGGGTACTGAGTATGATACAGGTCTTGACCTTGTCAAGCTTAACGAAATCCGTGAGTATTTCATGGGACTTCGTCAGAAGTATATTGACAGCGGTCTGCTTGACCCGTCAATGCTTGCTACAAATACTAAGGCGCTTGTATATCAGGTTCCGGGAGGAATGCTTTCAAATCTGCTTTCTCAGTTAAAGCAGGCAGGCAAGGCTGACCAGCTTGAAGACGTTCTTAAAGAAGTACCTAAGGTTCGTAAGGATTCGGGATTCCCTCCGCTTGTTACACCTACTTCCCAGATTGTTGGTACTCAGGCTGTATTCAACGTAATCATGGGTGAGAGATACAAGACTGTTACCAAGGAGTTCAAGGGACTTGTCAAGGGCGAATACGGTAAAACTCCTGTTACTATTGACCCTGAGTTCCAGAAGAAGATTCTCGGTGATGAAAAGCCTATTACCTGCCGTCCTGCTGACCTTTTACAGCCTGAGTTTGAAACAATGAAGGCTGAGTGCGCTGAGTGGACAGAACAGGAGGAGGACGTTCTCACATATGCAATGTTCCCGAAGGTTGCTCCTAAGTTCTTTGAGGAAAGACGCAACAAAAAATACGGCGTTGACGGAAAACATTCGGATACGGAAACAAAGGTTCATCCTGTTTAATTGAATATAATTATATACGGCAGAACATTGGTTTTGCCGTATTTTTATAAAATATCAAAATTTTTACGCATTTTATTAAAGGAGGACATAATTATGCTGAAAGTTGGAATTAAGGCTCCGGAATTTACATTGCAGGACAAGGATGGAAATAACATATCTTTATCTGATTTTTCAGGAAAGAAAGTGGTGCTGTATTTTTATCCGAGGGATAACACTCCCGGCTGTACACGACAGGCATGTGCATTTGCCGCTAACTATGACGCTTTTAAAACTCTTAACGTTGAAGTAATCGGCATCAGCAAGGACAGCACAGCTTCACATCAGAAATTTGCAGAAAAGCACAATTTGCCATTCATTCTGCTGTCAGATCCGGAACTTTCGGCAATTCAGGCATATGATGTCTGGAAAGAAAAAAAGATGTACGGTAAAGTAAGCATGGGCGTTGTTCGCAGCACCTATATTATTAACGAGAATGGAATTATTGAAAAGGTTATGCCGAAAGTAAAACCCGATACAAATGCAGCGGAAATTTTGGAATACCTGAGAAAGTAAAGAATATGTATCCGAAAAAACGGCTGTTGAGGGCGCTGCCCTCAAACTCCCGAGGTTTATCCGCTCTGGAGATATCCAGTGGAATAATGAAAAACGACGACATTTCTGTCGCCACTTTCCACCGTTTTATCTCACAGCCTGTGTCTGCTCGCTCCTCAGCGTTGCCACTTTTGGCTGTGATTTTAGTATTGTCAATAATTTTGGGAAAATTGCATTTACACAGTTTATTTTTCAGACCCAAATATCCATTTCGAAGAGCTGATTCCCATGTGGTTTTGGAATTTGGGTGGAAAATGTGTCAAGGTATATTGACAATATCAAACCGTACAGCCATATCTGACAGAAAATGTACTGCACGACCGAAAACACGCATGGCATTTATTCTGTCTCCGCTTTTGTACAAAGAAACGACACCGGTATAATTCTCTTCCATAAGAGTTCTGGCACTTCTTGAAATTTCCCCTACACTGTTTCTGTAATATCCTCCTGCATCAGCCAGTTGTTTGACATCAGGATTTATACAAGAGTAGTAATGAAATCCACCGCCTTTGTCAACGTCCCCTCTGCCGTCCGGCTGAGTACAGCCTTTTAAAAGTTCAGCAGTATATCCCTTGTAAAATGCAACAGTTTTACACTTATTTTCTTTTTCAAGCAAAGCAAGGGATTTATTGACAATATCCTCATGAATAACACCGCTCCAAGCACTTACTTTTTTGACACCGAACAGATAGTATAGGGCAAGCAACGAGGTTAACGTAACTATTTCTTTCATGAATTACTTACCTTTTTTTGTTGGTATTTCTCTTTTTCTTCCTGACGGAAAAGCCAAAAGTTCCTAACTTTTTGCCAAGTCCGAAATACTCGCCGTGAGCATAGGCAAGTAATCCCGCCTTATCAAGAGCAAGTCTGCCGTTTTGGTCAATCAGTTCTTTTGCAACGTCAAGCCCCACAATATCTGCCACAAACATATCATGAGTTCCAAGTTTTACAATTTCTCTCACCTTGCACTCGATATTTACAGGACATTGTGCAATCAGAGGGGCAGAAATTTTTGACGCCTCCTCAGCGGTAAGGTTCATTTCTTTGAATTTGTCAAGTTTTCTGCCTGTTCTCACTCCACAGAAATCTACCGCCTTAACAAGTGCCTCAGTGGGAAGATTTATGACAAATTCACCTGTTTCTTTGATTATTTCGTAGGAATATCTTTCGGGCCTTACAGAAATATAGGTAACAGGCGGCTGAGTATTCAAAATTCCCGTCCACGCAACAGTAAAAACGTTTTTTATCTCACCGTTTCCGCAGGTAACAAGGGTAGGCGGCAGTGGAGAGGTGATAACGCTCCCTTTCCATTGTTCTTTTATGTAAATAAATGGCTGTTTTATCTGACTTTGGTTCATTCTTTGCCGCCTTTCTGAGTAATTCCGCTGACTTTTTCGCAAATTTTGTCATAATCCTCATATAATTTCTGAGTCTGATTTTCAAGAAAATAGTAATGTCTGATATATGGCACAAGCAGACAAAGGCAAAGCACCGCCAGCGGAATGAGAATAATCTTCTCCCACACCGCAACCGCAACAAAAATCATCACTGTAATAATGGCAAAAAGTACCGTCACAATCAGGTGAATAAGTCTTTCGTGCTGAAAAAACTGAATTTTATCCTTATGATATTCCAGAAGTTTGTAAAAATCGCAGTTTTCCTTTTCAAGACATGACAAAATAAACTGCCTGTATTTTGTGAGATATTTCCTCATATTACCATTCAAATCGGAACAGTTATCCGACTGAACCTTCCTCTCTTTCCATTAAATATCAATAAATTCAGCATTTTCAATTTCAAGGTCTTTAAGCTTGGTCTTAAATTCCTGTTTTTTAACATTATCTTTCATAACCGCAATAGAAAAAATTCTGTCGGTAGTCATGAAATTATTTACAAAACGCTGAATAAAACTCTTTCGTTTCTTGGGCTTTTTTCTTTTTCCGTCAAATAGAATGGCAAGACAAAGCGAAAGAACAGAGGTTATAACAAGTTTTTCTTTATTAATATTTGATTTATATGTAACATTCTTCATAAAGCGACCTCGTTCTGATATTTTTTATACACTTATCTCATATCAACAACTTCAAGATTATCCGTATCATAGGATAATAAGACGTAAAAATGAGCTAGGTTATAAATTTATGATATGATTAAAAGCATGAAAAAGGAGATACGCACTAGGTTATCTCCTTTAAATGTTATGTTTTGTCAAACAGCTTTTTCATAAGAGGTATTAACATACCTCCTACTGCATTTCCAAGTGCAACTGTCAATATGTAAAGGCAGCCGTCAACAGAAGCGTCAGCCGCAAACATATAAAAACAATCAGCAACTGAGTGATTGAATCCGCAAAAAATAAAAATCATTACCGGTACCGCCGTACCAAATACAAACGAAACATCGTTGTTTTCCTTAATATTTCTTTTTCCACCGTCAACTGCAAGATACATCAAAAGTCCGCAAAAAATTCCTAAAATAAAACGGCTGACTATTGTGTCGTTCATTTTTGTTGACATAGCCGAAACAGCGTTCTCATGAACTGATGTTCCGATGCGTGAAAGCCGCACCAGCAAAGCTGTAATGCTAGTACCGATGACATTTCCAATAAATGTTACCAAAACTTCGCAGACATAAACAGGTTTTTTTTCGGGTATATATCCAACCTTACCCGTATAAAGAGCAAAACCGCTCTTTATAATTGTAAAAAGTCCAAAACTGAACAGAAAACCGCCAAGATACTTATTTTCCACCTTTAAATAAACTATACCGCCCATACCAATAAGTATTCCGGCCAATATGGCTTTTACCAGAGTACTTCTGTATGATTCTTGATTCATTAAAACATCACCCTTAACAATATTATTACATAAATATATTTTAACAGCCAATGTGTAAAATGTCAAGCTAAATTAATGATATACGACAAATATTATTGAAGGACTGAATCGTCAGTTCCGGAAAATAACAAAGAATAAGCCGTCATTTACAAATGACGACTCACTGAGAAAAATGTTGTATCTTGCGTCTAAGAACATTGTCGAACGCTGGATTATTTCATGTCGAAACTGGGATATGGTTTCCAACCAGCTTCGGATAATGTTTGAATACAGAGAGTTTGCATAAAATAGATTTCTCCTCTTGTTATTGTTCCTGCAAGCCCTCTGCCGACGGGCTTGACACTGCGGTTTTAATCTTTTAAAATATGGTTAATTGCAGAAAGCAGAGCATTGATTGATGAAACGATGATATCAGTATTTCTGCCTGCCCCCCAAACTGTTTTTCCTTTTGCGGAAATGCCTACATAGGCAACAGCCTCTGATGAAGAATGTCTTTCAATAGCGTGTTCCTGATAGCTTTCGATCGTGAAATCAAGCGGAATAGCCTGCTTTAATGCTGTTGCAACTGCATTAAGTCTGCCGTTGCCTATTGCCTCATAAACCTTTGTTTCTCTGCCAGGAATTTCAACAGTTACCTGCGTAGAAATCTTACCTTCCCCTTCCTGCTTGAAGTGAGCCTCCGTAACATTTACAGGAGTTCTCACATTCAGATAATTTTCCTTGAAGATCTCAAATACTTCGTCAGGTTTCAATTCCTTATGCAGATGGTCAGAAACGCTCTTTACCGCATAGCCGAAATTTTCACGCATTTTCTTAGGCATATCATAACCGAACTGCTGCTGCATGATAAACCCGATACCGCCCTTGCCGGACTGAGAATTGATTCTGATAACATCGCCGTCATACTCTCTTCCAACATCATGTGGGTCAATAGGCAGATAAGGAACTGTCCAGTTTGTGCAGTCATTTTCCTTTCGCCAATTCATTCCCTTAGCGATAGCGTCCTGATGAGAGCCTGAAAATGCAGCAAATACAAGTGAACCCGAATAAGGAGTTCTCTCATAAACCTTCATTCTTGTAACTCTTTCATAAAGCTCAACTAAAGAAGGCATATCGGAGAAGTCAAGCTTAGGGTCAACGCCGTGAGTATACATATTCATGGCTATTGTCACAATATCAGCATTGCCTGTTCTTTCTCCGTTTCCAAAGCAAGTTCCCTCGATTCTGTCAGCACCTGCAAGTAAGCCAAGCTCACAGTCAGCAACTGCACAGCCTCTGTCATTATGCGGGTGAAGAGAAACAATTACATTTTCTCTGTTGTGGAGATTATCGCACATATATTCAACCTGCGACGCATAAACATGAGGCATTGACATTTCAACAGTAACAGGAAGATTGATAATAACCTTATCCTCAGCCGTTGGCTGCCAGATGTCGATTACCGCATTGCAGATTTCAAGAGCAAATTCCATTTCTGTTCCCGTAAAGCTTTCGGGAGAATATTCAAATGTAAAATTACCCTCTGTGTTTGCCTTATACTTGTTCAGCAATTCTGCACCGTCGGTAGCAATCTTGATGATTTCTTCCTTGGATTTTCTGAAAACCTGCTCTCTCTGAGCAACGGAAGTTGAGTTATAAAGGTGAACAACAGCGTGTTTTGCACCTTTGAGCGCCTCAAATGTTTTCTTTATGATATGTTCTCTTGACTGAGTTAATACCTGAATTGTAACGTCGTCGGGAATAAGATTTTTTTCAATCAGAGTACGGCAGAATTCATACTCTGTTTCAGATGCAGCAGGAAATCCGATTTCGATTTCCTTGAATCCAATATCAACTAACTTCTGGAAAAATTCCAGCTTTTCTTCAAGGCTCATTGGAATGATAGGAGCCTGATTGCCGTCTCTTAAATCTACGGAACACCATGCAGGAGCATGGTCGATATACTCTTTTTCAGCCCACTTCATGCATTTTACAGGAGGCATAAAATATCCTCTGCTGTACTTTTCGCAATTCTTCATAAAAAATTCCTCCTTATAAATTATATATCAAAGTTGTCTTAATTATTTGTGCGGTGTTGCTTTGGTTTGGCTGTATGCATAAATTTTCTCCAATAAATAAAAAAATCGTCTCTCCCAATACAGGAGAGACGAGATTGCCCGTGTTACCACTCTCATTCATGCACAACTCACATTGTACACCTCAACCGCATCAATCAATGCGTCCTCTATAACGGGAGTACCCGTACACAGCTACTAAAAACTTCACCATATATGCTCAAGGACGAGTTATTACAAATCCTGCACACCGATTTACACCAACCATCGGTTCTCTTTGCCGCTAAAAATTTGCTTTTATTCCTATCAAAGCATTTTAATTATTTTATTATTTATATTATATACTTTTCCTCAAACTTTGTCAAGCACCAAATATGAGAGTTAATATTTATTTCACAATTAAATTAATAACCTTCATCTTTGAGCTTGCTTACAAGGTCGATGTAAAAATCTGTTATATCAGCAATTTCCAAATCACTCTTTGGTTTTTTTGAGGAAAACTTTCTGCGTCGCAAATCTACTTGGTTGGTGTGAGAAATTCCGGTCTTTCCGCTTGAAACGTACATTCCGTGAAAATTTGTCCACCTGACTGATTTTTCTGAAAGCACGCCGTCGTTTTCGTCATCTATTTTTTTTACAATAAGATAGGGAATAGTCATTGTAATATCATCGAAACAGCTTTTCATTTTAAAACCAAAGCTCTGATAAAATACATCATCGCAATCGGGATTTTTAAAATTGAAATTTTGCGCAAAATCGGTTGTAAACTGGTGAAATACTCTGTAAGTTTCAGGCTTTTTATCACCGCCGATTTTCATAAACAAATCAGTACATCCGCCTACCATTCTCACAAGAGAATCAGGTGCTTTCAGCAATATATCCACAACTTTTGAGCCGTTGTGGGGCGAATTGATTGTTGAAAGTGATGCAACATATTTTCCCATGCCGAGAGAAGAAATCAGATATCTTGCTTCAAGTCCGCCTTTGGAATGTGCGATGATATTTACTTTTGATTTTCCGCTTTCAGCTAGTACTTTTTTTAAGCTTTTACGCAGAATCAAAGCATTGGTCTCAATAGTTGCGTTGGCGTCTTGATTGCCGTAGTAGATTTTCGCACCATTCTTTTCGAGCTGTTTAGGTATTCTTCCCCAGTAATTAAAATGTTTTCTGTCACGAAATCCCAATCCGTGTACTAAAAATATAGGATATTTTGTACTGCATTTCGCCAATTTTCTCACCTTCCTTATTGAAATTATAACACAAAATTTTAAAATTGTCAATATTTTTTTAATTGTGGTTTGGCAGAGAATTTATCTGTTTTCAAAATTAGGTGTTTGACAAAAAAGATATCTTATGATATAATTAATTTGTGAGCAGACTGTGTGGTAGCGTGAACGGTTTATGTTCATGAGGAAAGTCCGAGCATCACAGAGCAGGATAGCTGATAACGTCAGCCGAGGGCGACCTCCGAGCTAGTGCAACAGAGATATACCGCCGGAATTTTCCGGTAAGGGTGGAAAGGCGGGGTAAAAGCCCACCGGAGCAGCAGAGATGCTGCTGCCATGTAAACCTTATCCGATGCAACACCAATGGTAATTGTTAAGTCAATGGCTGCTCGTCAGGCTTGCAGTTATAGGTGGCTTGATTTGCCCGGCGACGGGTAAACTAGATAGATTATCGCACACGACAAAACTCGGCTTATAGGTTTGGTCACATTTTATTACTGTTTTCATGGGAATGAAGGCAGTAATTTTTTTAGTTTTAAGCAATGTTCATAAATTGTTTACCAATATGAATATGGGTATAAATAACATTTTGCTTGCGATTTCGGGCTTTGTGTGATATAATGTGTATATGTACTTTTAAAATTTTAACAAGGCAACAATGAATAAAGCATTCATGATGTTGACTTTATAAAGGTGGGAAATTTTATGGACGATAAGGATTTGAAAAATTCTCCGAATGAAAATGAGGATAAGCAGGAGGCTGTCAGCGGTAAAAAGCCTGTTGATAAAAAACTTTTGCTGGGATTTGGGGCAATGGGAATTGTCATAATTGCACTTATTATTGCATTGATTGTTGCAATTAATAGCAAGAGCGACAATTCGGACAGCAGTTCGGCTGCTGAAAGCAGTGTGTCTGATACAGACAGCGAAAGTCAGGCTGAGGAGGAATCATCTTCTGAAATTGAGAACGAATCATCAGAGGCAGAGGAAAGCTCCGAAGATGAAAGTGACACTGATGAGGACAAGGAGCAGGGATTTGTTCTTACATACAATGCCGGAAACACTTGGGAAAACGGCGATGTTAAGATGTGTGGTTTGGAAATGGGGATTACCAATAAAACAGACTCAGCTGTAAAAGAGTGGACACTTGTGCTTGAAGTTGAAAATCTTAAATCTTGCGAGGGCTGGAACGGTACTTACAAGATTGACGGAAATAAGCTGACGGTTACAAATGCAGAATATAACGGCGAAATTCCAAAGGGTGGAACCTGTGCAATCGGCTGTAATATCGGTACGGGTTCAAAATTGCAAATTGTTTCTGCTACTTTAAACGGAGAAAATTGTACTTTGAAGAGCGGAAAGGTTAGTCAGAATAATAATCAGAACAATAACAGCAATTCAAACGGTTCTTCCGCTGATGTCGAAACTCTTTTAAAAAGAAGTTCCAAAGCAAAACAAGGTGACGACTGGCTGCATACTGACGGGAATAAAATTCTTGACAAGGACGGCAAGCAGGTTTGGCTTACCGGTGTAAACTGGTTCGGTTATAATACGGGTACAAATACTTTTGACGGACTTTGGAACAGCGAACTTGTTTCTTCCGTTGAGGCTATTGCAGACCACGGATTTAACCTGATCAGAGTACCGATTTCAGCTGAGCTTATTAATCAGTGGGCTGACGGGGAATATCCTCAGGCTAATTACAATCAGGCTTACAATCCTGACCTTAATCAGATGAACAGCCTTGAAATTTTTGAATATTTCTTAAAGCTTGCAGAAGAGAACGGAATGAAGGTCATGCCGGATATCCACTCCGCAGAAACAAATGCGTCAGGTCACACTGTAAATTTGTGGTATACTGACAATGTTTCGGTAAATGAGTATTATAAAGCTCTTGAATGGATGGCTGAAAGATATAAGGATAATGATACCATTATAGCATATGATTTGAAGAACGAACCTCACGGAAAGCCTAATGAGGGCGACAATGCAGCTATCTGGAACAATTCCAAGGACGCTAATAACTGGAAATATGTTGCGGAAACTGCTGCAAAGAAAATTCTCGCTAAGAATCCGAATGTTCTGATTATGGTTGAGGGTATTGAGATTTATCCAAAGAGCAAGTCAAATTCCGATTATTCTTCTCAGAATGATGACGATTATTATTTCAACTGGTGGGGCGGAAACCTCAGAGGTGTTGCGGACTATCCTATTGATTTGGGTGAATATCAGGATAAGCTGGTCTATTCTCCGCACGATTACGGTCCGACGGTCTACAATCAGCCTTGGTTCGACAAGGATTATGATTATGACAGCCTTATGGAGGACTGCTGGCATGACAACTGGTTCTACATTCAGGAGAAAAAAATTGCTCCGCTGCTTATAGGAGAATGGGGCGGATTTATGACTGAACCTAATATTACATGGATGACTCATTTGAGAAAGCTTATTAAAACCTATCATATTAATCATACGTTCTGGTGCTTTAACGCAAATTCAGGCGATACAGGAGGACTTGTTCTTGACGATTTCGTTACATGGGACGAGGAAAAATATGAGTTTGTCAAGGAAGTGCTCTGGCAGGAAAGCGGTAAATTTGTAGGACTTGACCATGAAATTCCTCTTGGCGACAATGGTATTACGCTTAAAAAGGCTAAGGGGCTTTAATTTAACGGATATACATAGTCTGATGTAAAAGCATAACTCCCGTCAAACAAGCATAAGCTTGGATTGAAGGGAGTTGTTTTTATGTTCAAAAAAATTCAGACTTTGATTTGTTGTGCGGTAGTTTTGGGATTTATGTTTCTTTGGGGAGCGGCAACAGCGAAAAACAGAGTAGTTATGACTTCGGGAAATATTAATACCGGTATGGATAAACAGGTTATAGTGTTGGATGCAGGGCACGGCGGATTAGACGGTGGTTGTGTTTCGGTAAACGGAGTTGCTGAAAAGGGGATAAATCTTGCAATTATGGAGTCGCTTAGGGACGGCTTGGAAATAATGGGATATGATGTTATATGTACTCGTGAATCTGACATTTCCATTCATGATAAAGGAGTTGAAGGCGTATTTCAGCAGAAAAAATCCGATATGGATAATCGTCTTGCGATTTTTAATAAGTATAGTGACGCAATATCTGTTTCAATTCATCAGAATCAGTTTACTGACGGCAAATATAGCGGTGCACAAATGTTTTATTCTGAGAAAAACAGCGAGGGAGAAAAGCTTGCGGAGATTATGAAACAACAGTTTGTTTCACTTTTGCAGCCCGATAACACCCGTGAAACCAAGCCCGTAGGCGATGAACTTTATCTGCTGAACAATACAACTTGTCCTTCGGTGTTGGTGGAATGTGGATTTCTTTCCAATGCTGAGGAAGCTGCAAAGCTTGAAAGCTCAGATTATCAGAAAAAAGTGGCTTTTACAATCATGACGGGAATTTTTGAGTACAGTAATCAGAGAAAATCATAATTAATAGGAACTGACGAAAAATACAGTAAACTTTGGGCATTTTCGTCAGTTTGTGGTATAATGGTATAATGTAATGCGGTTAAATTATCGCACATATACGAAACTTATAGAGCATGTGTTTACCGACAGTCTGACAGCATTTGAATCGAAGTGCTGTCTTTTTTTGCATAAATTTAATTTTATCGGAAAAAATAAGCGTAACAAAACCGAAAGGAAGAATTTATATGGCTTTAAAAGCAACTAAAATCCTTAAAAATCCACCCTCAGTCATAGCGTCTGCTGCCGTGGGGGGAAAAAAAGAACATGAAGGCCCTCTCAGAGCTTATTTCGATAAAATTAATGACGACCCATATATGACCACTGAAACCTTTGAGAAAGGCGAAAGTCAGCTGCAAAAACAGGCAATTATCCATGTTCTGCAAAAAGCCTCACTTGAACCATCAGATATTGACGTGCTTTTCGGAGGCGATTTGCTTAACCAATGCGTCGGCACTACTTACGGAATTCGTGAATTTGAAATCCCTTTTCTGGGAATTTACGGAGCTTGTTCCACAATGGCGGAGGGGCTTATGCTATCCTCACTTTTCGTGGACAGAAAAATTTCCGATAAAGCGCTTGCAGTTACTTCCTCACACTTTTGTACAGCAGAAAGGCAGTACCGATTTCCCCTTAACTACGGAGGACAGCGTACCCCAACTTCACAATGGACGGCTACCGCCTCAGGAGCGTTGGTGGTTTCCTCGCAGGAAAATCCCCCTTACGTCAGAGCCTGCACCGTCGGAAAAATTGTGGACATGGGAGTCAACGATGCAAACAACATGGGTGCAGCAATGGCTCCTGCGGCATTTTCCACAATCAGCACATTTTTTTCAGACACAGGACTTTCCCCCGCAGATTTTGATTATATTGTCACAGGAGATTTGGGAAAAGTCGGCAGCCGTATTCTCTGTGAACTTTTTGAACGTGAAAATATCAATATTCGTGACAATCACCAAGATTGCGGAATGATGCTTTACAGCTTTGATGAGCAGGACGTTCACGCAGGAGCAAGCGGCTGCGGCTGTGCAGGAAGTGTTTTATGCGGATATTTTCTTCCACAGCTGAGAGCAGGAGCTATCCGAAACATTCTTTTTGCCGCAACAGGAGCATTAATGTCTCCGACAGTTAATCAACAAGGGGAAACTATTCCGTCGATTTCGCATCTTGTATGGCTCTCACACGAACCTGACAGCCTTAGCGGCAAATTAAACAAGGAGGTCTGAAAATGGACTATTTATGGGCATTTTTAATCGGTGGATTATTTTGTGCAATAGGACAAATTCTAATAGATTTCACCAAACTCACTCCTGCAAGAATTTTAGTATCTTACGTTGTGGCAGGAGTAATTCTAGGTGCGTTAAATATTTACAAACCAATTATTGACTTTGCAAAATGCGGTGCAACAGTTCCACTCACAGGATTTGGCTATCTTCTTGCCGACGGCGTAGAAAAACAGATTGACAAAATAGGTTTCCTCGGCATTTTCACAGGCGGGCTAACCTCAGCAGCAGCCGGAATAACCGCAGCAATGGTATTTGCATTTATCGGAGCATTATTCTTTAAAAGCTGTGCTAAAAAATAACAAAGACAGGCGGAGAATATCCGTCTGTCTTATTTTTTCAAATATTAATTTTCATCGTCAGAAACTTCATTTGTTGAATTGTCCTCAACAGTATCTTCGTCAAAAATTTCCTCATCGGAATTTTCTTGTGCTATTTCCTCCTCTGCCTCGTCATTCAAAGCGTCTGTTTCTTCGCTGTCAACGTCATTTTCTTCGGTTTTATCAGAATTATTACCATCGAAGTTGTCATCAGTTTCAGAAGTTTCATCTTCTTCCTCATCACCAGTTTTTTTATCAAGGGGACGAATGATGAGAAAATATTCCACAATCAGCACAATAACTCCAATAATAATTACCAAAATTATTAATGCTTTTTTTATTGGAAAACCAACTTTTTCAGTTTCAACGCTAAGCTCGCTGTTTGCAGTTGTCGTAGTCACAGTAGTAGCCTCCGTAGCAGGAGCTTCAATGACAACTTTGATATACTCTTTTTTGTCATTACTGTGAATAATTTCAATCATTGTTTCGCCTACTGCAAGGGTTTTCAGCTGATTATTTTCGCAGATAAGCAGCTGTCCGTTTTCAACGGTACATTCTTTAACATCGGTTATACCCAGACTTTCCAAAGTTACAAAATCCTCAGAATATTGCAGCTTTACCGTCCTTGCCTCCGCCTTTGCCGCAGCTTCAATTTCCTCCGCAGTTTTATATGTAACAATTCCGTTCTCAGTAGTAAAAGAAATCGGCTTTAATTGATTATTGTCAAGAGAAGTAACCGAAAGATACAATACGCTTGAAGTCATATCTTCGTCAATGATCTCAAAATTCAGAGTAACAAAAGCACCCTTATACTCAGAACCGTCAGCATTTACATAATTGTAAACATACTTGCCCTCAAAGGTATTTTCAACAGCCATTCCGCCTGCTTCTTCGTTTTGCTTAGTGCTTACAAGCTCCATTAAATCCTTATCAAATTCAACTGAAATCGACGCACTTGAAACCAAAGCCTCCGAATCAATAAGCAGCTTTACCGAGAACTTCATGTCCTTAACTTCTCCGACTTCAAGCTTTACCGTTGCAGGCTCCAACATTGGTGCGTCAGTTACTGTGGTAGTCGTAGTAGTTGTAGTCGGTATTGGCGTGGTGGTAGTTGTCGCCGTCTGCCAGTCAGCCGTTGTATCAGTCAGTGATTGTTCCGTCGCAGCAGTAGTTCCCGTTGCGGCTGTATCGTTCTCAGGAACTGCATAAACTCCATTAGTCATTACAAGCAGTGACGCTGATAATCCGATAAAAAACTTTTTAAAATTCATTAAACCTTCGCTCCTAAAAAATTAAGATAACACCGCACAAAGCCATAAGCGGTTAATTGTGCGGTGTTGCCTTTCGGCAATGACCGCATAACAAGCTGCGAAAATTGCCTTAAACTCCATAAATTCGGAGATACAAAAATTATTCCTCTACTATTGTAACCTTTTTCATTTTCTGCTCAGTAAGAGGCTTATCCATATAGTCAACCTCAACACCTGCAATTTCGTCAACAACTTCAATACCGCTGACTACCTTTCCGAATGCAGCATACTGACCATCAAGGTGCGGTGCATCCTGATGCATAATGAAAAACTGCGAGCTTGCAGAGTTAGGCATTGAAGACCTAGCCATTGAAATAACACCTCTTGTATGCTTCAATGTATTGTTGAATCCGTTAGAAAGAAATTCACCCTTAATCTTCTTCTCTGCACCGCCCATGCCTGTGCCTTCCGGATCGCCGCCCTGAATCATAAAGCCACTGATAACTCTATGGAAAATCAAACCGTCATAAAAGCCTTCCTTTACAAGATTTACAAAATTCTCAACAGTAATAGGGGCAACCTCAGGATAAAGCTCAACCTTGATATTTTTGCCGTTTTCCATTTCAATATTAACCAACATAATCAAAAAACTCCTCAAAATAAAATTTAAGAAAACTAACCGCCTTACTTATGCTTTGGCAGCTGACCTCTCTTGTTTTTCTCCATAAGCTCTGTAAAATATTCCGTCTGAGGAATAGGAGCTTTTTTAAATAAACCTATCTTTTCCATTGCGTCGCAGACAATATAATCCCTTTCGCCATTCTCATTCACGCAGTAAAGTCTGTCTCCCCTGCGAAAATTTCCATCAGCGTCGTCCATATTAGGGTCAAAACAAGCAAAAATATCTCTTGCAATAAGATCGCACATTTTAATTACTCTCGTATAATTGCTCTGACCTGTCCAGCTGTCAAGTTCTTCTTTATAAAAAGTCTGCACAGGAACGTTATTCACTTCCATTTTCTTGATAATTCTAGCAAGGCAAATAGAAACATCCTTATCCGTCAGCTTATCAAGTCTGGCATTCTTATATTGAAGAATGTACTTATTAACCGTTGCATAAAACAGCTTGTCATACTGAAAAGGCTTCCCCTTCTGGGCATATTTAATAATTGGATTATCAACATTAATAGTCAAAATTTTCTCGCTCCCGATTTAAAATTCAGCGGTTGAAATACCGCCGTTTAAACGTTAATCGCCATATTTCTCATTAAATTTCTTTAATTCGCCATCAAGAACGTCCGCAGAAATACTCTTAATCTCGTCCTCATCATCACTATGGTCAATTCTTCCCAGTCTCTCCACACTTTCCTCATCCACAGCAATTTCTTTTATATCCTTATATTCAGGATAATCCTCAGCCTTCTTTGCATAGCTCAAATTTTTAAGCTTGTCGGAAACCTCCTCGTCAGCAACAGAATTAAATCCGAAATCCTTATTAGCCTCTTCCTCAATCTTTTCTTCATGAACTTTCAGCATATCACTTACCTTTTCGTCAAGATTTTCTTCATTGGCAGGTGAGATATCCTCTACATGAGTTCTCAGAAAGTTTTCATGGCTGACGGCATACTCTTTCTCAAACTTCTCCTGAGCAACCTCTGTTTCCTCAGCATGAACAGGATTTACATCATAATCATGGTAAGTTTTCGCAGGAATAGTACTTTTTTCAGCAAGTTCCCTTTCAAGCTGAGCCATTTTCTCCTTAACGTCCTCAGGTCTCACTTCCGGAACAGTTCCCAGAATTTCAGTTTTCGCACTGTCATACTTTGATTCTTTCAATGTTACTGTTTCCGTTCCTGATTTTCTCACAGGAGTATTCCATATATCGTCAGGATTTACAGTTTTATTAGCATCATTCATATTATTTACAACCGGTTTTGATTCAGATTTTTTTCTTGTAAAGAAACCCATAATCTTATCCCCCTATCATAATCGGTATAATTCAAAAGCGATTAACTTATACAAATCTATTATACTATATTTTCGTCCAAATTGCAAATAAATTTCATAGACAATTTTGTATAAATTTATTATCTAAAATTATGCAAATTATTGTGAATACATAATTTATAAATATAAAATTAACCGAATTTTGATATATGAACGTAGGAAAATTGATATAATTAAACTATAAAATTGTGTGTAATAGAAATTCATATTGTTAATTGAATGTACTTTGTTTCTATGCATTAATAAATTCATAAAGGGGGATTTACATTGTCTAATATGTCACTTGGCATTACTGCAATGGAATTATTTGCCTGCAATCCCTATCGTGTATTAGGTGTTGCTGTTAACACGCCGGAAGAAAAGATTACCGAAACCTATAAAAAATTATTATCTATGGCGCAAAGGGGTACTATTCGGGACTATTCTACTGAATTTGATTTTCCTGACGCTCTGCCTCCATTTGAAAGAAATGAGGTTGGTTTAAGAACCGCTTATGCAAAGCTTGCAAGCAACGGTTATCGTTGTTATGCGTATGCTGATGGGCAATTTTCCGCTGCGTTGAATATTGACGATGTTATGCTCAACCTGCGTGATATTACATGCTATGACTGTTTTCTCAGATGTTATATGTGGCTCATTACAAACGACCGTAATTTTGAAGAGCCTGAATTGTGGATAAGTCTTTGCAAATATATTGATAAAATGATAATGTCTGAACCTGACGAATGGCCGAAATATTTTGACCATCGTTTTCCTGAAAGAATGATTGATTCATCTTTGTCTATTTACAGGTCATTTTATGCTACGTTCTGCGAGCTTATTCTTTTGCCTATCAAAGAGCTTGCAAGAGGTTCTATGAAGTGTAAAACTGCAATGGATATTCTCCGCATTGCAGGAGTTGACGTTGCCGAAGAATTTGAATATATCGAAATTCCTCAGGCTAATCTTCCTAAGGCAGGCGAACCTGCTCCTCTGCTTAAAATTGCAGCAAAAACAGGCGACGAATATTATGATGTAAGCGCAGGGGTAATGAAAAGTTTTAACGCTGCAACCACTAAAGTTGAAAGCAATAAATTTGATTTTGCGTCATCTTCAATTTCTGCTGATGCCATTATAAGCGATGAAGAACCAGCAGACCTTAAATTACCTCGTGCAAAGGTATTGGGTGAATTTGAAGAAAATAAAGATACAATTATACCAAATGAACCTAAGCCGGCACCGATGCCGACTCATACTTATTCTGAGCCGGAACCTGCACCTCAGTCGGTAGCTGAACCTGTTAAGCCTCATATTACTGTTGACGAGCCAAAACCGTCTGTTTCTTATGATTTTCCGATTCAGCCTGACGTTGAACCTAAGATTAAATTCCCTACAAAAGAAAAATCTGCTGCTACGGTAGTATCTCCTTCTGATTCTGCTGAACCAGAAACAAAGCATGTTGAAGAAATCATTACACCTATGCGAAGAAACAGAGTTGTGCCTGCTCAGCCTAAGGCAGATGTTTCACAGACGTATACTGCTGCAAATTCTGCTGTAACAAGCAGTCCTGTTCAACCTTTTGCTCCTTCTTCCTCAACTGTTTCTGCGGAACAACCCGTATCTGGCGAGGCTAAAAAACCGTACAAGAGAACAGCAAAGAGTCTTACGTCTCTTGTTGAACAAACGGACGATTTGGTTAGCGAACTTTCAATTGAAGATGAGGATGAGAACGACTACACTCAAATGCTTATCAAAATGCTTCGTTCTAATCGTTCAAGTCATCAGATGATGAAAGATGCTGATACAAAGCACGCCTTTAACAACGGCGACAGTTTGGGTACTCCTGATGATGCCAAGCTTTCTATGGATGCTATCAATATGAAAAATTATGATAAATCCCGTCTTGGCTATTCACTCAGTCCTGATGAAACCGACCCTAAAAAACTCAGGGATGAGAAGTACAAGGATATTAATATTGGTGATATGCTTAATCCTACTTTGGGTATGAGAACTCAAAGAGGCTACGAAACAGACGCTATACAGGAATTCCACCAAAACAAGGCTAACACTAAAAAAGCAAGAAACACAATTATTAAAGTGGGTGTTTTCTTGATTGTTGCAGTAGTTATTTATTTAATACTATTTTTCGCAGGAATTATTTAATTATAAAAATCGGATACATTTTGTTTTTTTTGCAAAATGTATCCGATTTATTTTTTATTAATTAAATTCTTTCGGAAATCAGATCGCCCATTTCTTTACAGCCAACAAGCTTCATGCCCTCTGACATAATATCGCCCGTTCTGTAACCGTCTTTAAGAACTTGCTTAACTGCACTATCAATAGCGTCAGCCTCTTTGTCCATGTCAAACGAAAATCTCAAAAGCATTGATGCCGACAAAATAGTCGCAATCGGATTTGCCTTATCCTGTCCTGCAATATCAGGAGCAGAACCATGGCTTGGCTCATACATTCCGAATTTGGTATCATTGAGCGATGCGGACGCAAGCATTCCCAATGAACCTGAAACCATTGCCGCCTCGTCAGAAAGAATATCTCCAAACATATTTTCCGTAAGAATTACGTCAAATTGCTTAGGGTCACGAACTAACTGCATTGCACAGTTATCAACCAACATATGTTCAAGCTCTACCTCGGGATAATCAGCTGCAACCTCGTTCACAACCTTTCTCCAAAGTCTTGAAGAATCAAGAACATTTGCCTTGTCAACGCTCGTAACTTTCTTTCTTCTCTTCATTGCAATATCAAAACCACGCTTTGCAATTCTTCTGATTTCATTTTCATTGTAAGAAAGTGTGTCGATAGCCGTTTCAACACCGTCAACATTCTTAGTTTCTCTTGCTCCAAAATAAAGTCCGCCTGTAAGCTCTCTCATAATCATCATGTCAAAACCATCACCGATTATTTCATCTCTTAGCGGACAAGTGCCTTTAAGCTCATCATACAATACAGCAGGACGAAGATTTGCAAAAAGACCAAGCTCCTTACGAATTTTCAAAAGACCTGCCTCAGGACGAAGATTTGGTGCAAGCTTATACCAAGGAGAAGTTGAAGTATTTCCGCCTATTGAGCCTAAAAGGACAGCGTCGGAATTTTTTGCAGTTTCAATAGCCTCATCAGTAAGCGGAACACCGTACTTATCAATAGAACAGCCTCCCATGAGAATATCAGTATATTCAAATGTATGTCCGAACTTCTCGCAAACCTTATCGAGAACTTTCTGAGCCTCAGTTACTATTTCAGGACCGATTCCATCGCCCTTGATAACCGTAATCTTTTTATTCATTATTATCACTCCAAAATATGTATATAAATTATTTTTTCGTCACAGCCTGAAAAACATGACCTTCCGCCTTGCCGTCATCGGACTTATCCATATTAACCTGAACATAGGCGGAAATTTCATCATTTTTCACTTTCTGGCTTAAATCAACCATTGTATTAAAATAAATTGTATCAGAGTCCTCACCCTCCGAAGGCACAACGGGAACTCCGTCAGCAAAAAAAATCACATAATCACAAAAAGCATTATCTGCATCTTGAATGATATATTCACCGAAATTATCCTGAATTACGCTCATATCCGAGTACAAATCAAGTCCGCCGAGAAACTTCATGTCATGAGAATTATCATCTTCAAGCATCCAATACATTATATATGTGGAATACTCCAATTCTTTTCCCGAATCATTTTCATCGCACAAAACAAATACAACTTCGTCATCATTTTCAAGTTCAGGCTCTTCAAGACCTATGCTTTCGGCATATTTTTCTCCCAAAGCCTCAGAAACCGCCTCTTGACCCTCAGTAAGCGGAACGTCTATTCCGTCAATGTTCAGAATATCAATCTTTTCTGCCTCTGACTCAGCTTTTTTACCGCAGCCCGAAAGAATCAAAAAAGCAAGCAATACAACTACTGCACGTTTCAGAAAAACTCCTCCTAAAAATTCCGCTCCCAATAAGAGAGCGGAAAATCCGAACCGATACTGCCTATTTCAAGGAATTAAGCAGACCGTTTGCATTAATAATATTAATAAGAAACTCTGGGAATGACTGTCCCTGATATGTTTCGTTCTTAGTCTTGTTTGTAATTAAACCTGTTTCAAAGTCGATTTCAACCTCATCGCCTGCCGAAATCTTTTCAGCAGCCTCAGGACACTCGATAATAGGAAGTCCGATATTAATCGCATTTCTGTAAAAAATTCTTGCAAAAGTCTTTGCAATTACGCAGGAAATACCGCTTGCCTTGATTGCAACGGGAGCGTGTTCTCTTGAAGAACCGCAGCCGAAATTAGCCTCAGCAACCATAATATCGCCTTTTCTAACATTTTTCGTGAAATCAATATCAATATCTTCCATACAGTGAGCAGCAAGCTCCTCAGGAACAGCAGTTGTCAGATATCTTGCAGGAATAATAACGTCAGTATCAACGTTATCTCCGTATTTATGTACCTTTCCGCAAGCCTTCATAATGAAAACTCCTTTCGTAAATCATAATTTTATGTAATATAAAACATCATCCGTTTTTGTAATCGGGAGAATTAAAAATATTTTCACCCATTGCCTGTTTTCTAAGCTCGTCATAAATCAAATCAAGATAATCGTTGTCAATAACATCTTTCTGTCTGGTGCAGAAATAACAAACCTTAACCTTCTTAAACAAACCCTCTTTTGTAAGAGCAAAAACAGGTTTTCCGTCAATCACCTTAGCACTGACATGATTAAAACCCTTTTTATTAATCAAAGCTTGAGTCATATCTACTGTATACGAATTTGTTTTGTGAAAATCCGCAATAATTTCTTCAGCCTTGTCAATTCTCTGCTGGTCGCTTAAAGAGGTACCGTATTTTTTTGTAATCAAGCTTAAAAATGTATCAAAAAATATATCGTACAAGTAATTATCCATACTTTTCCTCCCCCACAAAATTATATAAGCGGCGCTTAAATTTTAAAATCGACACACTTCCTTGAAGAAACCACGCTTCTTACAACCTCTGCCACCTTGACGTGTTCAGGATTAACCTGATAACCCTGCAAAGCCTTTTCGTCAACAAAAGTCGAATCAAGCATCAAATCTCCGTTAGAAGATTCAAGAAACTCCGTCTGAACCTTAATATCCACAAGACCGTCAATCTTCCTTTTAAGACTTTCAAGACCGCTTTTGATTTCTGTGGAATATTTTTCACGCTCATCAGCAGAAAGCTCATCCTTAAAATTCCAAATAATGATATGTTTAACCATAATAATTATCTCCTTAAACTGACAGATAATCACATAACTTCTGACGGCTGTGAAATCTTGCCTGTTACAGCAGAAGCAGCAGCAACATAAGGCGAAGCAAGATAAACCTCAGATTCAGGGTGACCCATTCTTCCTACAAAGTTTCTGTTAGTAGTAGCAACTGCTCTCTCACCCTTTGCAAGAATACCCATATGTCCGCCAAGACATGGGCCGCAGGTAGGAGTTGAAACTGCACAGCCTGCCTCGATAAAGATTTCAAGCAAGCCTTCCTTCATAGCAGTCATGTAAACCTTCTGAGTGGCAGGGATAATAATGCATCTTACATTCTTAGCGATCTTCTTGCCTTTAAGAATTTCAGCGGCACATCTCAAATCCTCAATTCTTCCGTTTGTACATGAGCCGATAACAACCTGGTCGATTGCCACATCGCTGATTTCATCAAATGTCTTTGCATTTTCAGGCAGATGAGGAAATGCAACAGTAGGCTTGATTTCACTTAAATCAATCGTATATTCTGCCTCATATTCAGCGTCCTCATCAGCCTCATAAATCTTGAATTCTCTGTCAGTCTTATCCTTAACGTATTCAAGAGTAACCTCGTCAACAGCAAAAATACCGTTCTTTGCACCTGCCTCAATAGCCATATTAGCCATGCACAGACGGTCCTCCATAGTAAGGTTCTTCAAACCCTCACCTGAAAATTCCATAGATTTATAAAGTGCGCCGTCAACGCCAATCATTCCGATAATATGAAGAATAACATCCTTAGCTGCGGAATATTTAGGCAGTTTGCCCACAATATTAAACTTAATAGCCGCAGGAACTTTGAACCATGTCTTGCCCTTTGCCATACCTGCGCACATATCGGTTGAACCGATACCTGTTGAAAAGGCACCCAAAGCGCCGTATGTACAAGTATGAGAATCTGCACCGATAACGCAGTCACCCGGAACTACAAGACCTTTTTCAGGCAAAAGTGCGTGTTCGATACCCATATCTCCAACATCATAATAATGCTTAATATCATACTTTGACGCAAAATCACGGCACTGCTTTGTATGAGTTGCTGCTTTAATATCCTTATTTGGTGTAAAATGGTCCATAACCATTGTTATCTTTTTATTATCAAAAACTCCGTCAAATCCTGCCTTATCGAACTCATTAATAGCAACAGGAGTGGTAACATCGTTACCTAGAACAAGGTCAAGATTAGCCATAATAAGCTGACCTGCCTTAACGCTATCGAGTCCGGCATGAGCCGCAAGAATTTTTTGAGTCATTGTCATACCCATAAAAAATTACTCCTTTTATGTTAAAATTTATTGAAAAACCATTTATTAATTCGGATTTCATATTTACATTATAACACTTTTTATGGTATAATGTAAATACATAAAAATTATATCTTCTATGAATTTTATTCATATCTGCCCGATTTAGATAAATATTTATTATGGAAAAGGGGATAATATCATTGAATCAGAATTTCAACGGATTTTACATATTTTACAGAGTAGCCCAAATAGGTAATATTTCCAAAGCCAGCGAAATTTTATATGTTTCTCAGCCTGCGGTCAGCAAAGCTATAAGCAAGCTTGAAGAACAGCTGGGAACTAAGCTGTTCAAGCGTACTGCAAAAGGAGTAGAACTTACCGATGACGGACTGCGATTGTATGCTCATCTGAAAATCGCTTTCACCGCAATAGAGGACGGTGAAAAAGAGCTTTCGGAAAATCTTTCACAGGGATTTGGCAAAATAAAAATCGGTGCGTCCGCAACAATCTGCCGACACTTGCTGGTACCATATCTTGAAAGCTTTATTTTTGAAAATTCCGCAGTCCGTATACAAATCAGCTGTCAATCCTCCGCCGATACAATCCGACTTATTGAAAACGGAGAGCTTGACGTGGGACTTGTTGCACAGCCTGCTGAAAGCGGTTCTCTTGAATTTATTCACGTTGCTGAATTGGAATACATTTTTGTTGCAAGTCCCTCCTATCTTGACAGTCTGTGCAATGGCGAAAAGCTTTCAGGGGAACAAATTCTTACAAAAGCCAATGTACTTCTCCTTGACGAACATAATTCTTCCCGAATGTATGTTGACGGTTATCTGCAATCCAACGGCATAAATCTTTCCAGAACCATGGAGGCAACCAATATGGACTTGCTTATAGATTATGCAAAAATCGGCTTGGGAGTTTCCTGCGTTATAAAAAAATTTGTGGAAAAATATCTGTCAGACGGCAGGCTTGTAAAAATCCCACTAAAACACAAAATCCCCATACGAAATGCTGTTTTTGCTTACAGACAGTCAAATCTTTCGGAACGTTCGGTAAAAGCTTTTATAGATAGTATAACCCACTGAAATAAATAACTTTAAAATTAAGTTTTGGTATATTGCTCCCCTTTTTTTCACTTGATTACATTGCCGCAAACCGCACATTATAATATCAAGGAGGGGATAAAATGAAAATGAGATCACTCGTTACCGGCGTTACAATGGGAATAGCCGCAGGCACAGTTGTCTACGCAATTTCAGGTTCTTCAAGCCGTGAAAAAAGACGTTTGAAAACCCGAACCGGCAAGGCTTTGCACGCTATGGGAGATGTCATTGACGGAATTTCTGTTATGATGAAATAATCGTCAATACACAATCAATAAGTTTTTAAGCGTTTGTGACAAAACAAAACGGACAGTTCATTTCAATAGCTGTCCGTTTTCGTTTTATTTTTTTATTTTCGGCTTTTTGATAAGATATTTCCAGCTTTGCTTGTATATCTTATATGCCTCTGCAAATTCAGCATTGGTAGGCTTATAGCCGCCGAAACAGGTTTTGTCAAACAACTGAGTGATTGCAGTTATATTTACCGAACGCTCTTCCAAGCAATAAAGCTGTATTTCATTCGGAGTATAACCTTTCAATCTTTCCTTTGAAGAAAGTTCCAGAAGCTTGATTATTCGTCTGTAAATCATCAGTACTTTATTAGTATTATTTGCAAATTTAATTCTGATTCTGAAAATTACCTCGACAATTCTCTGAATCAAAATTATAAATACAAGCACAAACACTGCTCCAAGGAACAAAACTATTCTGCTGAAATAAGAGAAGAATGCTGTAATTAACTCGGTATTCAAAACTCCATTATTATCCTCATCTTCCGTCTGACGCTCGTAGCCTGAAACTGTCGGGTCGAATGTTACCCAGCCTGAGCCTGCAATATAAACTTCAACAAATGCGTGTGCGTCAGAATCCTTTACCACAAAGCTGTCGGGATAATCTTTTGTCGATTCGTATGCCGCAAATCCTTCAACATATCTTGCTGGAAGTCCTGCAAGACGGCACATTAACGTCATTGAAGTTGCATAGCTTGAACAGGTTCCCGTTTTTGTGTTAAACAAGAAGTTCTCAACAGATTCGTCCTCCGGCCAGAATTCAAGGTCATAAATATAATTATTTTTTTCAAAATACTGCTCGATAGCCTTTGCTTTCTGATATTCGGTAGTACAATCCTTAATTACCTCATCCGTTAGCGCTTGTATACGCTCAATGTCAACTTCTTCCTCATCAACATAGGTAAATGCTGAATACAGATTTTCGGCTGCCTCGTAATCTTCTTGGGTAATATCATCGTTTTGATAAGCCTCATTCAAAAGATTTAAATATTCGTCCCCGCTTAAAGTAAGCGACGCCGCATAAGCTTTTTCGTTAGAACCTTCCACAATATAAGAAAAGCTTCCGTCAAGAATTGATACTTTATCTAAATTACGAGTTACATTTCCTAGATTATTCCTATAAATATCATCTGTTTCATCACTTTTAATCATGAGCGGAGCAGGAATATATCTCGAATAAAAATCCTGACTGTAATAGGTAATTTTCTGCACGTTCTGATAAGCATTTGACTCAAAAAGCTCGGTAGTTAAACCATAATTCTGATACCTGCCTGTCTGTGCAAGGCTTTTCATCAAATTATATACATATTGAGGAGAATTAAATATATTGTCTGTATCATTCGGGAATTTTTCTTCCCAATCAAAGTAAGCATACTTTTCATCATTTGACATTATCCATTTATTATCCTGAAACTCGTCATAAGACTGTCGCCTTAGCATCAACTTTGACGTATTTTCAGTAGTTGATACATAGAAAAGAGTCTCTCCCATTGTATCAAAACCGTATCTTGGCGAGGAACTGTTGCTGAATGTATCATACTCAGTTGCGTTTGCACCTTGATAGAAATTGAAAAATTCATTATTCTGTTCCAACTGTGACTGAATGTTCGGATTAGGAAGAACAGATGCAACAGCTGCTGAAAACGTAACAAAAATTGCAATTCCCATTACATAGGATAAGTTAAATTTCGTGTTTTTTACTGTATCGTCAGAAACCTGCTTGTTATGCACCAGCATTGCAAGGAAAACCGTAAGCATAAGCGTTGTGTTAAACGCACTTAAAGTATCTGCTCTTTTTCCATAAATAAGAAATGGGAAAAGAAGTACAAGCATTGTTCCAAAAGTTCTATATCTTATTACAGTAAAATAGTATATTACCGATGTTATAAAAAATCCCAAACAGAAAAACAGGAACAGAAAATATTCATTAATCGTTCCTACCGTTCTGCTGTCAAGATAGAACCAGTCGATAAAAGATCTTGTAGACTGTTCATAGCCTGCCTCAATAAGCACAACGCCTATGAAAATTATGCCGAACAGAACCGCAGTATATATTATTCCTCTCAGGATTTTCTTAGGCTTTAACCACTCGAAAAGCAGGAACAATATTGATTGATATGCAAAATACAGAACAGCTGTAAAAATATGATTTTCGCTCTGATAAGCAGAAAATATTATATTCATTACAACCATATTAAGTACAATAGGCAAGCCAAATCGTTCAAGAATGTCAAATAGTCGGACAAGTGATTTATTATTTTTGATCAAATTCAAAATATTCCCCCCCTTATCCTACATTTTTGCAAAGGTGAAATCGTCGTCAACGCTCCACATATTGGCATATATTTTGCCGATACCAGAAAACTTTGTTACAACTACCACTCCGTTAAAACCGTCCAGAATTGCAGAAAGTTCATTATGCATCTCAGCTGTGCAGGTTGTAAAACATAGAAACGACAGATTTTTCTTGTTTATATTTTTATCGGGAAAACGAAATTCAGTAGGATAAGGCTTTATTCCTGCAAGCTGTTCCTGCAAATACAAAAGTGATTTATCGTCCTTGACCTGAACTGTCTGCCAACCGTCAAGATAATAGTTGTAATCACTTTCAAAGCCCTGCCTTACAAGAATCGCAAGCATTGCAAGACTTGCCTCGATAACTTTATCAGCATTGTAGTAATAAGTTTCGTCCATACTTAATTTTCTCGGATAATCCAGAGCGAAAACCTGACTTGATGAAGCAATTTTTTCATCAAGCCTTACCATAAGCTTATCCCTCTTAGATGACATTTTCCAGTTAATTCGTTTAAGCGGGTCGCCAACTTCATAAGGTCTGTGTTCATAACCGGGAACTCCCGTCATACCAAGAGCAGTTTCGTCCGACTCCTCCTCGTCATCATCAAAAGTCATGTTTTCGGAAGTAGATTTAATTACCTCCGTTTGAGTTCCGGTATCAGGAATACCGGGCATAATTTTAACATCCGCCGAAAAAATATCCATACATTTAAGCAGGCTTTCCTTGTGAGCAATACCCAGATAATCAATCAGCTTGACCGATGAAATACGCACATTTCCTGCTCCGCTGTATTTGGCAGTAAGAGGGATTTCAATTATCTCCTCCGATGAACTTGACAGTATAAACTTAAAATTAGTCCGTTCCTTAACCGAAATATTAGGACTGGTTTCAACAGTTATTTCCACAAAGCATGAGGGCAGAAACGTATTCTTTTTACAAATAAGCTTTATGCCGAAATCCTCGCCCTTGTTCACTACATCGTAAGACATTTTCATTGAAAGACGAACTTTTTTGCGACTGACAAGATAGATGACCATTGATGTTACAAACGCCACAATCAAAAGCATCAGCACCAGCCAGCCCCCTGAGCCGTTTATAAAATATGTAAGCATCAGGGCTATTATAATACAAAAAATATAGCTTAATAAACCTTTCATTGTTCTTCTCCGCATTAAATATAATCGGGAGCGTTTACGCTGAGAGCAATATTATAAAGCGCCTTTTCATTACTCTCAAATACCGATTTGCCCTTTGGCGAAAGCATAAGTCTATGAGCAAGCACGTCAGCCATCAGAGCCTTTACGTCGTCAGGAGTAACAAACTCTCTGCCCTGAATGAAAGCAAACGCCTTTGTAGCTTTAAGCAATGCAAGACTTCCTCTTGGAGAAACGCCAAGCTTTACATACTCAGAGCGTCTTGTTGCGGTGACA
>JBJERA010000223.1:0-5698 GCA_051882035.1 Hominimerdicola sp. | reverse complement strand
ATTCCTGTACATTCCTTTTGGCGGTTTTCTGTATGTTTTATTATACTACTTACAGGCGGTTATATGGCAGGAAAATCTGTAAAAATTTATTTGAAAGGGAGTCAAAAGATGAAGAAATTACGGAAAATTCTGGCGGTATTCTTATCGCTGACGCTGGCATTTGGCAGTCTTGGTTTGCCTGCGGATTTGTTTGAAGGGCTGTGGGAGGACAGTGTCATTGGGGCTGAGGCGGCGGAAACGCTGACATATGGTGATTATGAGTATCTAATTCTCAGTAATGGAACTGTTAAATTAACAAAATATACTGGTTCTGATAGTATTGTTAATATTCCTAGCAAGATTGATGGAAAAAATGTAACATATCTTTATTACACTTTTCAAGATAACACCAATTTAACAAGTGTAAATGTACCAGAAGGTGTTACTCATATGAATGGTGCTTTCAGAGGTTGTACGAATTTAACAAATGTAAATATACCAGATAGTGTTACTACATTGGAAGATACTTTTATGAATTGTACAAGTTTAACAAGTATAAATATACCAAATAGTGTTACCAGTATGTATCGTGCTTTTTCTGGTTGTACAAGTTTAACAAGTGTAAATATACCAGATAGTGTTACTAGTATGGATTATACTTTTTCTGATTGTACCAGCTTAACAAGTATAGATATACCAGATGGTGTAACTAATATGTGTTATACTTTTTCTGATTGTACCAGTTTAACAAGTGTAAATATATCGGATAGTGTTACTTATATATTCGGTGCTTTTTCTGGTTGTACCAATTTAACAAATGTAAGTATACCAAATGGTGTTACCAATATGACTTCTGCTTTTTGGGGTTGTACCAGTTTAACAAGTGTAGATATACCAGATAGTGTAGTATACATGAGTAATGCTTTTTCTGGTTGTACAAGTTTAACTAATGTAAATATACCAGACAGCATTACAAATATTGATTATTGGACATTTTCTAATTGTACAAATCTAAAAAGTGTAACTATCCCAGACAGTGTGACAGAAATTCATTCAACCGCATTTGAAAACTGCCCCAACCTAACAATCCGTTGTTACAAGGGTTCATATGCCGAAACATATGCTATTGAAAATAATATACCATATAAAATAATCGGCGTGTCAGGAAGAATTATAGACGTTACCCTTGAAAAAACAACCTATGCCTACACCGGCTCGGAAATAAAGCCAAAGGTTGTGGCAAAATATGATGACGTTACTCTGACTGAGGGAACCGACTACACCGTTTCATATAAGGATAACAAAAAAATCGGTACGGGTGCGGTAATTGTTGATTTCAAGGGCAAATACAGCGGAAGAAAAACTTTGAATTTTAAGATTACCGATGGGGAGCTGCCTGATAAGCCTGTACCAGAGTATTGTTTCTACATAAATATTGTTGATGAGGACGGAAATTCTCTTTCAGGCTGTACTGCAACCTGCAATGGTGAAAATGTTACAGTAACAGGCACTCATTTGTTCCTTGAAGATATTGAAAAGGATTCAACTATCATTGTGGAAAAAGAAGGATATTATCCTGAGATAATATCAACAGAAAATTATTTTAATGAAGATAAGAGTATACTTACTGTTACAATGTATAAAAAGACGTCCGGAGAGGCTCATAAACTTGCGTCAGCTATATTGCAAACAGATGGAATTTATGAAGATGTCAGAAATACTGCGACTACAATGGCAATAAAAGTTGAGGACTTTGATGATTTACATACTGCTGTAACTCTTGATTGTCAGGTTTTGGGTGAAGAAGATAACGTAGAAGAATATCAGTTTTATTGTATGGTCGATGGCGAAGACTATTTGATAGCGTCTCGTAGTGATGGAGTATTTAATTTAAAAAAAGATGATTTTAAGATTTCAAAATATTATTGGGTAGTTGTTAATTCCAAAGATAATCAATCAACGAGAAGTCCATTGCAGTTAACTGTTGTAAAAGGAGATGAACCAGAGGCAGGTTATGTGTCTTGGGGAGATGATTTTGAATTAGTTTTAGATGAAGATATTCCGCTTATAGGTGGAAACACCTTCAAAATACCTGATTTAGGTTCAAGATTTCGTGCAACAGTAACGAGTGACGGAACAGTAAAAGTAGGTCTGGGTTTTAGCGATGATGATTTAGAAGATGACCCAAAAAGTGAAGTTGAAAAAGCAAGACAAGCCGTTGAGAATTTAAAAAATGGCAACAGAACATACAAAAGCGGAAGTGGCTCATTATTTTTTGATGGTATAGAAGGCGGAGTAAGTATTGTTGGCTATGGAGAAGGTAAATTTTCTTCAACTGGAGTATCACAAATAAGTTTGGAAGTTTATGTTACTGTACAGGCTGGCGGTGGATTAGGTTACGATGTAATGGTATGGGTAATTCCATTACATTTATCCGTTGATTTTTCAGTTAGTGCAAAATATGGTTTAACAATAGGTTATAATTTTGAAACCAATAGCATTTCATCTGATTCAGTTTTTACATTAGACTTATCAGCAAGCGTTGAACCATTTATTGGAATAGGAAATTCATGGTTTAATGGTGGTATATACGCAAATTGTACTTTAAATATGCCTATTGTAATAGCTAATCATTGGAGTTCTAATGAAGGTATTCAAAGACTTGTTCTTAGCGGTGACGTTGGTTTGAAAGGACAAATTGGACCTTTTGAGGATAGTTTGTCATTATTAAATGGTGATTGGGTAATTTATGAACGTTATGCCAGTGCCAACTACTCCCTCGGTTCATTAAACGCTGTAAACACAATGTCATTGAACTCATATATGGCAAAAACAGAAAGAGATCTTTACAATACGGCAAATTACAGCATTTCCGAAAATCAAGAAGCAAGCGCTCCAACATATAACGTAATTTCTTCAGATTCAGTAACAGATATAGTAAGTGATTGTGACACAGGTTCATCACCACAGGTTGTAACTTGCGGAGATACCACATTAATGGTTTACAAGGATTCAGATGAAATTCTGAAATACTCTGTGTATAATAAAAATACAAACAAGTGGGGAAGTCCTGCAAATGTGGACAGCAACGGAAGTTATGACAGCGGAGCATATCTGTATTCAGACGGTGAAAAAATTTATGTGATTTATGAAGAATCAGATATGGATCTGACCGACAGCACAACTCTTGATGAGTATACCGCAACTCTTGAAATTGCGGCTGCAGTATTTAACAGCAGTACAGGCAAATTTGAAAACTATACAAGATTGACCAATAACAATCAGATTGACAGCAGACCTGTTATTACAGTTGCAGATGGTATTCCGACAGCTGCTTGGATCACAAATACAGACTCCAACTATTTCGGAACAAATTCTACAAACAGCATTGTTTACAGCAGTTATTCAGATAATGCATGGAGCGAACCTGCTGTACTTTCAGAAAATCTTAACAGCATAACCGACATGAATATCGGTACGGTTAATGATAACATGTATGTTGTATATGTTGTTGACAGTGATAATGATTTGACTACTGCCGACGACAGAACGCTTTACGCAGTTGATACGGATAAAAATATCAATTATATAACTGAGGGAAGCGTGGACAATATTCAGTTTACTGCTGTTCCGGAGGTGACAGAAAATGCTGTTACATGGTATGAAAATTCAGAAATCATGTATTCTTCTGAAATCGGCGGAGAAAGCTTTAATCTTCTTGATGACTGCAACTATGCAATCAGTTCAGATTATGTAATTGCAAACAATAGAATTTTCTATGTTTCAAAAAATGAAAATAATACTCAGCTTAATATGGTTAACTACGAAAACGGTTGGAATCAGCCGATTTGCGTAAGCACTTCAAATGACGGATATTATTATGAACATCTTTCAGCAGCAGGCGATATGGTTCTTATGATTAACAGCAAGCCTGATTTTGCAAATGCAGATTCTGAAAACATGAATGTTTCATCAAGCATTGCAGCATATATTCCTGCTGAAAAAACTAATATTAAGGTGAACGGCGTAACTTATGATTATGAGTATGCTGTTCCTGATTATCAGGTTCCGATCTATATTGACGCAACAAACACAGGCACACAGAATATTGAAGGAATTTCAGTTGAAGTTTACAAGGGAAATACAAAAGTATACGACAACGAAATCGACTATTCTATCAGAGCAGGAAGAAACGAAAGTATCCGTATTCTTCTTGATACAGACGAAACACTTTATACAGGGGATTATAAAGTGACAGTAAAGCCTTTGAGCGGAACTGATTCGGATTTGTCCGATAACACAGCTGAATTCAATTTCAATATGTCCGATTTGGAAATCACATCATCAGAGTATAACACTTCCGACGGCGGAACAGTAAGCGTATGTGTTCAGAATAATTCTTATGTTCCTGTTGCTGACTCTGTGATCACAGTAAGCGACAGTGAGGGAAATGTTATTAAAACAATCGAAGTGCCAAATGTAGCGGCAAGAGAAATCAAGGTTTATGAAATTCCTGCAAGTGAACTTCTTGAAAGCGGTGTAAACGAAAGCTTTGTATATCTTACAATTACAAACGACGCACAGGAATATGATACACTTAATAACTCAGATGTAATAAGCGTTCGCAGATTCAGCGGAATTACGATCGATTCATGCGAAATTTCACTGTCAAAAACAACTGCTCCTTATACAGGCAGTGCTATCAAGCCAAGAGTTACAATCAAAGATGGAGACAAAACTCTTGTAAGCGGAACTGACTATGTAATCAGATATGAAAACAACGTAAATGTTGGTACGGCAACAATAGTTATTTCAGGTAAGGGTACATACTGCGGAACAGTTAAAAAGACTTTTGAAATTACAGAATCAACAACAGCAATTTCAAATTGCACGATAACAATTCCAAAATCAAGCTATACCTATACAGGCTCAGCAATTAAGCCAAAGGTAACAGTTAAAAACGGAAGTATAACACTTACAAGCGGAACAGATTATGTGGTTCGCTATGTAAATAACGTGGATGTAGGAACAGCGTCTATTGTTATTGCAGGACGTGGAAACTATACAGGAAGCGTAACCAAAACTTTTGAAATTGCAGAGGCAACAACAGATATTTCAAGTTGTACAATAACAATTCCGCAATCAAGCTATACCTACACAGGTTCGGCAATTAAGCCAAAGGTAACAATAAAAAATGGAAGTGCAGTCCTTACAAGCGGTACAGATTATGTTATCCGATATGCGAACAATATTAATGTCGGAACCGGTTCAATCGTAATCGCAGGACGAGGCAGTTACAGCGGAAGTGTAACAAAAACTTTTGAGATAACTCAGCAGACAACTGATATTTCAAATTGCACCATAACAATTTCAAAATCAAGCTACACTTACACAGGTTCGGCTATAAAACCGAAAGTAACTGTTAAAAACGGAAATACAACGCTTACAAGCGGAACTGATTACGTTGTTCGCTATGCAGACAATATAAGAACCTGTCCACATAGAGTCAGAACCTACGCAACAGCGTATGAATATGAGATATAATACACATAGTTTCAGCGTGAACAGCTTTAATCTCATAGTCTTTTGAAAGGCGGCGAGAACCCTGAAACCATGACAAAGTTCGTTCAACCTTCCAACGAAGCGGTTGAACTTCAAAAGTATTGAGACCCCCAAAAATATTGTGTAAAAAGAATAAAATACTTCCAGTCAGACAAAG
>JBJERA010000222.1:0-5706 GCA_051882035.1 Hominimerdicola sp. | reverse complement strand
AGAACGCAGCATCTGATATTCCTTATCAGCAAGGGTAACAGTAGGAGCAATTACAATAGAATCTCCCGTATGAACGCCTACAGGGTCAAAGTTTTCCATTGAACAAACTGTAATAACGTTACCCTTTGAGTCACGCATTACCTCGAACTCAACCTCTTTCCAGCCTGCAATACATTTCTCAACAAGAACCTGCGTAATAGGTGAAAGATAAAGTCCGTTTCTTGTAATTTCCCTAAGTTCTTCCTCATCATTTACAATTCCTCCGCCTGAACCGCCCAGGGTAAATGCAGGCCTGATAATAAGAGGATAACCGATACCCGGCTTATTAGCAAAAGCAACAGCGTCCTCAACGGTATTGACTACCTTTGAAGGAATACAAGGCTGACCGATAGATTCCATAGTATCCTTAAACATCTGTCTGTCCTCAGCCTTATCAATAGTTTCAGGATTTGCACCCAAAAGCTTAACACCATATTTATCAAGGAAGCCCTCTTTTGCAAGCTGCATTGAAAGAGTAAGTCCTGTCTGACCGCCCAGAGTTGAAAGCAAGCTGTCAGGACGCTCCTTCTTAATAACTCTCTTAACGGTTTCAAGAGTAAGCGGCTCGATATAAATTTTATCAGCCATAGCGTTATCTGTCATAATTGTAGCAGGGTTTGAGTTAATAAGAATAACTTCAAGACCTTCCTGCTTCAACGCTCTGCAAGCCTGTGTACCTGCATAGTCGAACTCAGCTGCCTGTCCGATTACAATAGGACCTGAACCGATAACAAGAACTCGCTTTATATCTTTATTTAAAGGCACTAAAATTCACTCCTAACTATTTACTCATCATGTCAATAAACTCGTCGAACAAAAATCCCGTATCAAGCGGGCCGCCGCAAGCCTCAGGGTGGAACTGTACAGAAAATGCAGGCTTGTCAATATACTTAACACCCTCGCAGGTTCCGTCATTTGCATTAACATAAGAAACCTTTGCACACTCAGGCAATGAATCGTTAATTACTGCATAACCGTGATTTTGTGAAGTAATATAAACTCTGCCCGTTTCAACATTGGTTGCAGGCTGATTTGCACCTCTGTGGCCATACTTCAACTTATGAGTCTTAGCGCCATGAGCCAAAGCAAGAAGCTGATGTCCCAGACAAATACCGAAAGTAGGGATTTTCTTCTCTGAAAGTTTTCTAAGCTCCTCAATAATCTCGGTATTCTCAGCAGGGTCTCCGGGACCGTTGGAAAGCATAATTCCGTCCGGATTAAGCTCCATGACCCTTTCAGACTTAGTATATGCAGGAACAACCGTAACTTCACAGCCTCTGTTCACAAGTTCTCTGCAAATATTAGCCTTTGCGCCGAAGTCATAAAGAACAACTCTCTTTTTAACCTCGCCCTCAGGAGTAAAAACTTCCTCCTTATCACAGGTTGTATTCTTAACAGCGTCAACAATTTTATAATTCTTCAAATCTGTAAGACCAAAGCTTGAACCCTCAGACACAATCTTACCGTTCATAACGCCGTACTCTCTTACAATTTTAGTAAGCTGACGAGTGTCAATTCCGTACAAACCAACAATATTTTCTTTCTTTAAAAAAGTGTCAAGACTACCCTCACAACGGAAGTTGCTAGGCTCTTGACACCAATCTCTTACTATATAAGCTTTAACATGAGGACATTTGCTCTCAAAATCACTAGGAATAACACCATAATTACCAATCAACGGGAATGTCTGAACAACAATTTGCCCATAATAACTAGGGTCAGTCAATGTTTCAAGATAACCTGTCATAGCAGTTGTGAAAACAATTTCACCAATAGCTTCGCCAGCTGCGCCAAAGCTTCTGCCTTCAAAAATAGTACCGTTCTCTAAAATCAGATACGCCTTCTGCACTATAAGCTCCTCCTTCTTAACGCAAATTTTTACGATTACTATTATAACACAAATTTTACTCTTTGTAAAGCACTTTTTTTACTTTTCTAAAACTATTACATTTTAAACAAAAATATTTAAAATTCATTTGATTGCTGTACGTTAATAAAACAGGTCACACAAATTCCGACATTTGCATAAACTGAAACAGCAAACGGAAAAATTCATTACCCGACTATTAAGTCAACAACACACGCAATATTACCTTAAATTACCTGATTAATATTTCATAAAAAGGGAATAATAGCATCAGACAAATATAAACGCAAGACGTAAAATTTTCAATTTTGATAGGAGTGTTTTAAAGTGACAGTTCACAGAGGCGATATTTACTACGCTGACCTCAGTCCGGTCGTTGGCTCTGAGCAAGGCGGTTTAAGACCTGTTTTAATCGTACAGAACGACGTAGGCAACAAGCATTCCCCTACTGTAATTGCGGCGGCGATTACCAGCAGGCAGGACAAAGCAAAGCTGCCTACACATATTGAACTCGGCGGCGGAACCTGCGGGCTTGCCAAGGATTCTGTTGTGCTTTTGGAGCAGATCCGTACATTGGACAAAAAACGCCTTAAAGAAAAAATGGGCGCCCTCGACAGCAACTCTATGACAGCCGTAAACTCCGCTTTAACTATAAGCTTCGGACTTTGACAATTATGATTTCGCTACGCTCACAAGTTTTATAAGCCGAAAATGGCTGGTGCAAGTTAACAATAACTTTATAAAATCAAACGGGCGGTCAAAGACCGCCCGAATTTGTTAAGGCTTTATGACTGTGCAACAGCCTCTTTTTCAATCAAAGAACAATTATCAAACAAACATAAACCTGTAATTATCAATTACTTTGTCAGCCCCCAAATGTCTTTTGCGTATTCTTCTACGGAGCGGTCTGCGGAGAAAATGCCTGCACCTGCGATATTTGCAAGGCTCATTTTCTGCCACTTCATCTTGTCCATATAACACTCGGAAGCATACTTCTGCGCTGCCTGATAGGACGCAAAATCCTTCAAAGCCATATATTGGTCAGTATTTTTAAGGCTGTCGGCAATTTGATTAAACTGCTGTCCGTTGATATCATACTGCAATGTATCGATTGCCTTTCTGATTATCTCATTGTTATTATAGTAGTCGATAGGTCTGTATGAACCCTTGCAGGCGTTTACTTCGTCAACGTTCATACCGAAGATAATAATATTCTCATCACCTACCTGCTCATGAATTTCAACGTTTGCACCGTCCATTGTTCCCAAAGTGATTGCACCGTTAATCATAAGCTTCATGTTGCCAGTACCTGACGCCTCTGTACCTGCAAGCGAAATCTGTTCGGAAATATCTGCCGCAGGCATGAGAATTTCTGAAAGGGATACGTTATAGTCTTCAAGGAAGATTACATTAAGCTTCTCATTGATCTTTTTATCCTTTTTAAGTTCCTGAGAAATATTCCAGATAAGCTTAATAATCTGCTTTGCCATATAATATCCCGGAGCCGCCTTCGCCGCAAAGATATATGTCTTTGGAACAAAATCTGCATTAGGATTTTCTTTCAGATAATTATACTGAGCAATAATATTCAAAGCATTAAGCTGCTGTCTCTTATACTCGTGAAGTCTTTTAACCTGAACATCGAAAATCGAATCTGTATTGAGAATTACGCCATACTCATTCTTTACATACTTAGCAAAATTCTTCTTGTTATCCAATTTAATTTCAGCGAGCTTATCGAGAACTTCCTCATCGTCTTTAAATACCGAAAGCTTGCTGAGTTCAGAGGCATTTTTTAGGAATCCATCACCGATTTTCTCTTTCAGAAGATTTGTAAGACCGGCATTAGACTGATAGAGCCATCTTCTGTAAGCAATACCATTTGTTACGTTCTTGAATTTAGTAGGAGTGTCAAGATACTCGTCCTTGAAAGTTTCCTTTTTGATGATTTCGGAGTGAATTTTTGCAACGCCGTTTACACTATGGGACGCATGAACGCAAAGAGTTGCCATTTTAATCTTTCCGTCCTCAACGATTGACATATGCGAAACCTTTCCGTGATCCTTATATCTTTCCCAAAGTTCTTTGCAGTATCTTTCGTTAATTTCGATAATAATCGAGAAAATTCTTGGAATAACGCTCTTTATAAGATTGCAGTCCCACTTCTCCAAAGCCTCAGGCATAACTGTGTGGTTTGTATAAGCAAATGTATTTGTAACAATATGCCAAGCTTTTTCCCATGAATAACCGCAATCATCAAGAAGTATTCTCATAAGCTCAGGAATTGCAAGTGTCGGGTGAGTATCGTTAATATGAATTGCAACCTTTTCATGCAGATTGTCAAGAGTACCGTAGCAATGCATATGCTGGCTTACAATATCTCCGATTGACGCAGCGCAGAGGAAATACTGCTGTCTTAAACGAAGGCTCTTACCCTCAGCATGGTTATCATTAGGATAAAGAACTTTTGTAATAGCCTGCGACATAATATTGCCACTCAAAGCCTTGGAATAATCGCCCTTATTGAACATATTCATATCGAATGACGGACACTCTGCCTTCCACAAGCGAAGCTTTGAAACAGCCTGACTACCGTAACCGGAAACAAACATATCATATGGAACAGCAAGAACAGAAGTATAATTTTGAAGGCTTACGCAGTGATACTGATTATCCCAGTATTCCTTTAACTCACCGTCAAACTTGACCTCGATTGCCTTTGTAGGAACAGGAACAAGCCATACAGAACCTCCGGGCAGCCAGTTATCAGGAAGTTCAGTCTGCCAGCCTTCTTCCAGCTTCTGCTTAAAGATACCATACTCATAGCAAATAGAGTAGCCTGTTGCATGATAGCCGTCTGCCGCAAGGGCGTCAAGATAGCAAGCTGCAAGTCTGCCAAGTCCGCCGTTACCAAGACCTGCATCAGGCTCCTGCTCGTAAATGCTGTTGATTGAAATTCCCAAATCCTTTAACATTCCGATAGTCTGGTCGGCAATTTCAAGATTATAGATAGAAGTTTTAAGAGAACGGCCCATTAAAAACTCCATCGAAAGGTAATAAACCCTTTTTCTTCCCTCAGACTGAGTTTTAACTGTAAACAGACGTCTTTTAGCTTTCAGAATGTCAACAACAATCTTTGCCAGCGCCTCATAAACCTGCTTGTCGTTAGCGTCCTCAGGGGTGGTCTGAAAATCGTTGTGAAGAACGTCTATAAATCTCTCTTTAAGTTCTTCCTTAGTAAATTTTTTGCCGGATTCATAAATGCTGTTAGTCATACATTATACCTCCCGATTAAAAATACAATCATGAATAAATTATAACATAGTTTTCACGGCTTTGCAAGTATATTTTGCGATAACAATCAACAAAATTCTCTAACAAAAATTTCAATTACAAAACACTTATATTTGTTTTTACCTTGAATTTACCGAACAAAATTCAGCACCGTATAAATTATTCTACTTTAATTATATGTTGGAAATATCCAAATGTCAAGTATAATAATTAGTGAAAATAACCATTTCGGTAAATTCGACAGCTTTAAAAATAAAATTAAGTTGTTTTTATAAAAACAATACAAAGCTCTTTCATAAAAGAAAATAAATAAACAAAATCTCCATAAAAATAAAGGGACGCAAATTACTGCGTCCCTAAAACTCTTTGATTTTTTATGAAAAAATCTGTCAGCTTATTATACAATTCTATCTGCATAATACAGATTCAAGTACAAAACACCAACTGTCACACATTTTATAAAATTTTTATTTTTAACTATTTCGTGACATAAAGAAAACCGCCTA
>JBJERA010000221.1:0-5737 GCA_051882035.1 Hominimerdicola sp. | reverse complement strand
TTTTTTGTACACTTTCTGGCGAATTGTTGTATGTTTTACTTGACTTTTTACAACAAGCCCATCACGGCCAAATAACTGGTGTCGGTGACCGAGGTCGAACCGGTACGGTATCACTACCACAGGATTTTAATCCTAATACTTTGGAAAAATGTCTTGCTTTACCTCGATACAGGTTTCACGGACATCAGCTGAATCTCATAACCCTACGAAAGCTTCCGGAAGAAATACGAAATCCAGCGATAGTTATACGGGGCAGTCACGAGAACAGTTTTGTGCTAGTAACGCAGCTCAAAGACCACAAAGACAGACCGATAATTGTTCCAGTGGCATTGGATAGAAGGAACAAAAAACATATGGCACATCAAGTAACTTCCGCTTATGGGCGAGAATATTTTTCTGAGTATCTGCAAGAACAGTATTTGCTAGGCAACATAATTGCTTATAACGAACAAAAAGCAGATAATATATTTCAGTCTAGAGGGCTATCATTGCCCAAAGAGGAAATATATATCTGCTTTGATAACAGTATATCATATACTAACCAAAATGTCAAGGGTTTAGATAAATTTTCTGAACGTTTGAAAATCGAGAACACATGGTCCGAATATATTGCTCAGGCTGAAAAGGTAAAGGAACGTCTGTGCTGTATAAGCGTAAACGCTTTGAAGCAGAATCCTGTATACACGGAATATTTAAAAGCATTACAGGACCTGCCTTCCGATGAAAATTATATCGTATCAACTCTTATATATCGCAAACACAAAGAAACTTCAATTAGTTTAAAAAACGTCAGCAAAAGCATTGCAGAACTTGAAAAAGACAGCTCCGAAATGAACCAATCAATTCTTAACAACAAATATATAGAACAAATGGCCTTAATGAACCGAAACGAAGCTGATTGTTTTGAATTAGAATTGCTTTCAAAAAACAGAACCCGAACAGCAAATAAAGAGATTTCTGTCGGACGGAAATCAGATAGGAGAGCCTGTCATGCGTGACAGGGCAATTTCTTGTATATTATGTCAAAAAATCAACATAATAATTGTGCAGATTGTTGTAATGCAGAAAATTTTTCTTGCAACATAATTTAGTTTGTGCTATAATAAAAATATGTAGTCTGTCACGCGTGACAGACTCGAATACAAATAATGGTACTTCTTTTATATAAGGAGGTTTTTATGAATCTTAAAATACAAAATATAGGTAAAGTTTCTAATGCAGATATAGAATTAAACGGTATTACTGTCATAGCCGGAGAAAATGATACAGGAAAAAGTACCGTAGGAAAGGTTCTTTTTAGTATTTTTAACAGTTATTTTAATATAGATAATCAAATAGATAATGATAGAGAATTAAGAATCAAAAAGCTCTTAGAGTTAATATATAACGATGTTCCAACGAGATATTATCATCCACCTTTTAATATGTCAGAAATATCTCAAAACCTAATAAAAAATAGTAATAAATACATTAATAATCCTACAATGTTAAGAAATGATATATTAAATCAAATATCTGAATCTGACCCGAACTTTGAAGAAAATTTAGAAAAATTAGACGATGAACGTTTAGATGAAATATTTGATAGAGTAAAAAATATTTTAACGGTTTCCAGAGAACAAATTTTTAAAGATGTTCTCGACAAAAATCTGGTTGCCGAATTTGACATTCAAATAAGTAATATTTATTCAAATTCAGACAGCAAAATTGAGCTTACTATAAAAGACGAAAAAGTATCCATAAGTATTTCTGACAATAAGGTTGTTAATATAGAAAATGAGTTTTCTTTAACAACCGAGGCAGTATATATTGACGACCCATTTGTACTTGACGAAACCCCTCGCTATGTTTATTTCAATGATGCTAATTATCATAGAAGACATTTGATTAGTAAATTATTTTTTGAAAAATCAAAATCTTCTATTTTTGATGAAATAATAACGAAAGATAAATTAGAAAAAATCTTTTCTAAAATTAACTCTGCATGCCCCGGAGATATTATTCGTAATAAAGGTAGATTTAGCTATAAGAATCCAGACACAAATAAAAGTTTACCTTCAAAAAATATTTCTACCGGATTAAAAACATTTGTAATACTAAAAACTCTTTTAGTAAACGGTTTTATTGAATATAACGGAACTATTATTTTGGATGAGCCTGAAATTCATTTGCATCCACAATGGCAGTTACTTTTTGCCGAAATCATAGTTTTATTACAAAAAGAATTTAATATGCACATTTTGCTAAATACACACAGTCCGTATTTTTTAGAAGCTATTGAAGTTTATTCTGAAAAATATGGCATTGCTGATAAATGCAAATACTACTTGGCTGAGAACCAAAATGAAACATCAATTATTTCAGATGTAACAGGTAATACGGAAAAAATTTATCAAAAGCTTGCTAATCCACTTCAAATTTTAGAAAATGAGAGGTACAGCGATGATTAATCTTGAAGATTATGATATATTGAAAAATAATATTTCAACTCTAAAAGAAACATCAAAAGATAAGCACAATAATGAATCTGAAACATTTATGACTCAATCAATGTTTCCTGCGGTTGATTTTGATGAAGTTAAAAATGAATATATAAGGAAGTTACATCTCAGCGAAAATCCTACTTCCAATGACGCTTTATTAGTACTCTTTGATAAAATAATATTCATAGAATTTAAAAATGGTCATTTAGATAGTAAAGACTTTTTTGATATACGTGCTAAAATTTACAACAGCGTTCCTATTTTAACTGATATCCTCGGCAAGGGAATTAGTTTTACAAGAAAAAATGTTGATTATATTTTAGTATATAACAAAACAAAGAACTCGAAAAATTATATAAAAAACCATATCAGTCAAAAAGCAAAACAAGAAATAATAGATGCTGGTCTTGAACGTTTTAAAAATTATTTTTTTAGAACAGTTCATACATATGCTGCGAAAGAATTCGACGACTATCTTCAAAGAATAAAATAATCCAGTCTGTCACGCATGACAGACTGGATTATCTCATAACTTGTAGAAATTTCTCGTTTTATATGTCATTCAGGACTAAAAAACGCCATTGAGAACAAAATTATTGAAAATTTTCATAATTTCATTATAATTGTTCATATAAATATTTATTTTCGGAGTGATGTAAAGTGGATTTTTATGAAGTAGGATTAAGGCAAGGAAAAAATGTTCTTCCGGAACTCATTGACAGGGAAACACTTATTGCGGACATTTATAACCGAAATTTTGTCGGATTTAATAAGTATATTAAGAAACTTGCAGGAAAAAATATTCTGACAAGTACATCAGAGCTCCGCAGAAGTCGTGACCCAAAAGATTATTTTTTCTTTTTTGCAGGCTTAATATCAGCCAGCGAAAAATCCACCAAGGGATAAAATCAATATTGACAAATTATATTTTATGTCAAATAAATGCACTAGCCGATATGCTCAAAAAGCATATTGGCTTTTCTTTTGCAAAATATGTTCTAACTATTATTAAGTTGACTTAATTACAAATATATAGTATAATGTTAATGTAAAAATGAGAAAGAGGTAATAATTTTGGAAATAAGGAAAGACATCACAATCGGAGAATACATAAATAATATTTGGCTGCCGAGAAAAAAACACGAGCTGAAAGTAAGTACATACACAAGGTATCTGGGTCTGAGCAAGCGAACTCTGGCTGCACTGGGGGACATTGAAATGAATAAGCTTACCCCACAGGACGTTTATTGCCTCTATGATAACCTTCATGAAGCAAAATCAGAGCTTACCACATTTGTGCCTAATGAACTTTGTATCCGACTGCTGAAACAAAACTATACAAGACCTGAAACAGCTAAACTGGGTCACATTGGTCTGGGAACAGTTGACGCACTGCGGGCAGGAAAACAAGTTTCCGCTGTTACGGTCAATAAAGTTTCAAATCTTCTGGCCATGTCCGAAAAGGTTTTATTTAAGGAAAAAGACTTATTTTTATCGGAAAGAACAATACACCACTATCATAGATTGCTGTTTTCCATCGTGAAAGACTCTGTTTATGATAATATTTTGCAAGAAAACATCATGCTTAAAGTCAGACCTCCAAAAGTCGAGGACGCTGATGAAGCCAGATGTCTTGATAAAACAGACGCAGACGTTGTTCTCAAATGTCTTAATGAGGCAGCTCCGCACCCTTACAGAGAACTGCTGACTTTGATTATGTACACCGGAATGAGGCGAGGCGAAGCCTGTGGTCTGGAATGGGATGACATAAATTTTGAGAACAAAACTATAATAATTCGCAGGAACAGTTACTATCTACCGGGGCAAGGCATTTATACTGACACTCCAAAAACCAAACAATCAAGGCGAGTTTTAGCTGTTGGTGATAAAGCCATTACGGTTATCCAAGAACTGAAACATAATCAATCCGAGATAAAAAGGCAAGCAGGAAGCGGTTGGATAGAAACCGGCAGACTTTTTACTTGTGATAACGGTTTACCAATAAACCCAAGTTCAGTCACAAAATTCTTTCACAAGTTCGTCGAAGAACACAATCTGCCACAATGCTGTGTGCATACATTAAGGCATACTAACGCCTCACTGTTGATTGCCGCACAAACTCCCATAACAACTGTTGCAGGAAGACTAGGCCATTCAAATCCTGAAATCACGCTCAGATACTACGCTCATCAGATTTCAGATGAAAACAGAAAAGCAGCGACTGCTATCGAGGACATTATCTAACTCTGTCACGCATGACAGGGTGCTTTTTGTAACACTGCATTTGGTAAATCAGAACAAAAAAATAAAAGAATTCATAGCATTAACTACAAATTCTTAAAAAAAATCCATATACTGCTCAAAAGCACTTGACAAATATAATCGAAAGGTGTATAATTATTAACAGAAAGTGATTTTATTGAATAAAAAGCACTTTCAAAGGATAGGCTTTCTGGCAGGAAAACCTATCCCAGCTACACAGATGTAACAGCGACAACTGTGAAACCTTTAGAAAATGCTTAATTATCGTATACATCCATTGTATCACGATTTTTAATATTTGTCAAGAGCGTTTTTCAGTATGTCTAATCACATCTGGAAGACGTTCTTATTTTTTAAGAACTAGCTGAACACGCTTATGCAAATTGGAGCATAAGCCAGACTGCAATTAAAATTAAATACCATACTGATGAACAAGTAATATCATCAAGCTTGTAACAACTGTCGTCACCTGATGACTGAAACATGATAATTACGCATTTGCGAATCACATTTCATGTGCTACTATGTTTCACGCCGAAATTAATCGTTTAATACGATTATAGCGAGTATAAGTCCGTGGACTAAGCTACCTCAAGCTTCCAAATGATTGAATCTCTGTGGAGAATCGAGAGGCGAAAGCACCAGTGGTCTAGTAGCGAGTTGCCCTAGTCAGGCAATGTTGAAGGCTAGTAGCTGGAACTGCATAGAAGAACCTATGCTACGCAAAGGGAAAAACATCAGTAGTCTAATTTCGTTTATCTCGGAAAGCAATGGCACTTGCTTTTCTTGATATAAACTCAATAAGCGTATATATGCTTATTGAGATAAGACCGCAGAATTCACTGTGGTTTTATCTCAATAAACAAAAAATTTTCAAGCAACTAAGGCAATTTGACATTGCCTGAAATAAATGATTTTGGCAGGGGCAGAAGGATTCGAACCCTCGGCACGCGGTTTTGGAGACCGCTGCTCTACCAACTGAGCTATACCCC